>JBDNHP010000167.1:0-1551 GCA_041688765.1 Flavobacteriales bacterium | reverse complement strand
TATCTAAAACCACTAAGTCTTTTACTTGAGAAAGCAATCCTTTTCCGTTTTTGCATTGCTCAATTCTTCTATTTACATCAAATTCGGCTTTGAGTTTAGCATCGCCGAGGTTAATGAAGTTGTTGTATGCCTTAACAGCAGGGTCAAATTCATAGTTCAATTGAAAAGCCAAGCCCAGATAGTAATAGGCCCTTGGATCAACTGTAGTGCGTTGAGACGCAAATCTCAAATGCTTAATTGCTGTTTCATAATCAGAACCAGCAAAAATGGTACAAGCACCAAATCGCCAATTATAGTCTTCATTTTTGGGATGTAGACTCACTAATTGTGAATACAATGGATGAGCATCGAGGTACAAACCTGCTTCAAAAGCAGTGTTAGCTTTGAGGCGTAATTCTTCTTCATTCCCTTGTGCAGCAAGGAAGTTCGCATAGAGCGATATCACAGCCAGAATAATTGTTTTCTTCATGCCAGTGGTACTGGTGGTTCAAGCTAATTTAAAAGTATACGGCAGCCATAAAATCCGCTCCCATGTTACTTTTCAACAGGGCTTTCATGATAAGCCCAGTCTTGCTTTCGTTATACGAAAATTTGACACAAAAGTTTCAGTGCGAAATGTGTAATGAAGTTACCTTTTATTTTAACACTAATCTCTAAATTGCGCATCAAATAGAAGAAGATGCCAAAAGGAATTTACACTATACCACAGCCTGTTAATGAGCCAGTTATGCCCCATGCTGTTGGAAGCAAGGAGCGAACTGAATTACAGCATGCTTATAAAACTATGCTTAGTCAAGAGCCAATTGACGTTCCCATGTATATTGGTTCAGATTTGCTGAGGACTTCGGAAAAGAGAAAAATGACAGTGCCTCATGATCACGCACACATTTTGGGTTATTACAATCATGGCGATAAAACACATGTTGAAATGGCCATTAAGGCGGCATTAAAGGCCAAAAAAGACTGGGCATCGATGTCATGGGAGCATAGGGCAAGTATTTTTCTAAAAGCAGCAGATTTGCTGGCCGGTCCATTTAGAGCGCGTTTCAATGCTGCTACTATGTTGGCTCAGAGTAAAAATGCATTTCAAGCTGAAATTGATGCAGCATGCGAATTGATTGACTTTTTTAGGTTCAATGTTGCTTATATGCAGCAGATTTATGCTGATCAACCGGGCTCTAATCCGGGAATGTGGAATAGGTTGGAATACCGACCACTAGAGGGTTTCGTATTTGCTATTTCTCCTTTTAATTTCACTTCAATAGCTGCCAATTTACCTGCTGCACCTGCACTTATGGGTAATGTGGTGATTTGGAAACCGGCAGAAAGTCAGATATACAGTGCTAATGCCATTATGGAATTATTTCAGGCAGCGGGATTGCCTGATGGAGTAATTAATATGATCACAGTTGATGGTCCGGTTGCCGGCGATGTAATTTTTCAGCATCATGATTTTGCCGGATTACATTTTACCGGATCAACCGGAGTATTTAAACAACTATGGAAAACCATCGGTCAAAACATTGATAAATACCGCACATATCCTAGAAT
>JBDNHP010000166.1:0-4761 GCA_041688765.1 Flavobacteriales bacterium | reverse complement strand
TTGTCGGGATGCCATTCCTTAACAAGGTTTCTATAGACGGTTTTTAAGTCTTTTAGCGTAGTTTGTTCATTGGAATTGAACAACTTGCGGTATTGATTGATGCGTTTCATGAATGAACAAAAGCTAGTTGAGGGCGCAAAGATCGGAAATTTTAGGGAGAATATTGTTATAATACATGGAATTGAAGGTTTTAACATCAAAGCTAATGAGCAATTTAAACCTGTTATTTATATTTAATTGTTCAAAATAGATGGGTCCAAAATCTGGCCTGAATTCCAATTCCACATCTACCATTTAATAATTGAATTTCTCCTTTTTTAGTGTTATTATTTTTAATATTCATCCTTATCTTGCTAACCTGAAATCACACGATATGAGAAAGTCCAAATGCCTGCTATTATTACCATTCCTACTGATTTTCGCTTGTGCTAATCCTGATCAAAAGCAGGAATCATCTGTTAAGCAAAGCCCCTCTTCAAATCCGGCTAAAGGTTCTTTATTTATAATTGGCGGTGGAGAATTGACACCGGGATTGATGCTTTCCATGGTGAGTCTCAGTGGTTGTGATACTGCCGGAGTGGCGCTGATTTTGCCTATGAGTAGTATTGAGACGGATAGCTCGTATTTGTATATGTTGGATAATATAGGGCATTTGTGCAAGAACAAACCTCAAATGTTGATGCTTGATTCAAGTAATACTAATGAACCAGGAATAGCAGAGCGCATCGCAGGGGCATCGCTTATTTACCTGAGTGGTGGTGATCAAAGTAGGTTTATGCAACGCATCGAAGGATCGGTTGTGGCAGAGGAAATTCGCAAGGCTTATATGAATGGTTCAATGATAGCCGGAACTAGTGCAGGAGCGGCGCTCATGAGTAAATACATGATTACAGGTGATCAAAAACTGGTTCCTCAATACGAAGGAACATATTCATTTTTGCGCAGTGAAAATGCCATTTATACAGAAGGATTAGGATTGCTTGAAAATGTGATTATCGATCAACATTTTGTAGTGAGAAGTCGCTATAACCGCTTGATTAGCGCTCTTTACGAAAAACCGGGATTGTTGGGAATGGGAATCGATGAAAGTACTGCTGCATTTATAAAGTCGGATAGCATGAAATTATATGGTGAATCTCAAGTGCTTTTGTTTGAAGCTTTAAGTTCAATGGAAAACAAGGATGGGAGAATTGCTACGGATAGTTTATTGATTCGTATTTTTGCCCCCGGACAAAAGACTTTATTTAAATGGCGATGAGCAAAGTAGTTATTTCTCTCCTGATTTTAACGCAAGGAATTTTCGAAATTTCGGCACAATCTTTTACCAGTTATTTCACAGGTGATATTGCTGATGTGGAAACGAACTCTCTACGCGGAATTTGCCTCATGGGCGGCGCAAGCGAACACGATAATGCTATGATTTGGTTTTTGGAAAGAGCTGGAGAGGGTGATGTACTGGTGCTCAGAGCAAGCGGTTCGGATGGTTATAATGATTACATGTTTTCGGATTTAGGCGTTGTGGTGAATTCGGTGGAAACAATTGTCTTCAATAGTGCCAGTGCAGCCACTGATCCTTATGTGATCGAACAAGTTCAAAACGCAGAAGCTATCTGGTTTGCAGGTGGCGATCAATGGGATTATATTTCATATTGGAAAAACAATGCCATTGAGGATGCCATCAATAATCTTATCCATATAAAAGGCGGTCCGGTAGGTGGGATTTCTGCCGGAATGGCCATTATGGGGGCTGCTTATTTTTCGGCTGAAAATGGATCAGTTACTACAGCTCAAGCTCTTGCCAATCCTTATGCATCTCAAGTTCAAATTGGTTATAGTGATTTCATTGATGCGCCATATTTGGAAGATGTGATCACGGATACGCATTATGATGATCCGGATCGACGGGGTCGGCATTTCACATTTCTAGCCCGACTTTTTCAGGATGAAGACATCCTAGCCAAGGGTATAGCCTGTGATGAATATTCTGCGGTTTGCATTGATGAAAGCGGTATTGCTCGTGTGTTTGGCGATGCACCACAGAACGATGATTTTGTGTATTTCCTTCGTCCAAACTGTATTGAGCCTATTGGTCCGGAACTTTGTGCAGCAAATCAGCCCCTCACCTGGGATCGCAATAATGCTGCGCTAAAGGTTTATAGAATCAATGCTAATAGTGAAGGTGAATATACATTTAATTTAAATAATTGGACTGAAGGTACGGGTGGAACTTGGCAAGACTGGTATGCAGTGGATGGTGTTATGCAGATTACGCCAGATACCGATTCTCCGGATTGTACATTGGATATTCAGAAAGAGAATCCTAAAAACTTCAATTTATTCCCAATTCCAGCGAATGATTATTTGACCATTGATGGAGTAGAAGGATTGGTAAATATTGAGATTTTTAATATTATGGGGCAGATTCAATTTTCGGAGGTTATAGCAATGCCTTGTAAATTGAATATATCAAAGCTTGATTCAGGTATATATGTAGTAAGGCTGGGAGGAGACAGTAGAACAATAGTACTGGAGTAGGAAGCGAAATATTTTTGTTTTGCGCTGTTCAAAAATACTCAAGCATGAACAGCATTTTAACGCTATTCAGTCATCGTTTTATTTACTCATATCGGAGCGCTTCAATCGGGTCTAACTCCGAGGCCTTTTTTGCTGGATAATACCCCGATGCAACCCCAACCACAAAACACAATAGTATCCCCAAAAGCAACCAAATCCAAGGAACTGTAAAGCCCGCTCCAATTATTAGTGCAACCGCATTACCCATCAACAAACCTAAAATCAATCCGAAAATTCCGCCTAATTGACCAATCACAATCGACTCAATTAAAAACTGTCTTCTGATAGTAGCCGAGCTCGCCCCTGTTGCTTTTCGAACGCCAATTTCACGAGTTCGCTCCGTAACCGAAACCAGCATAATATTCATCAATCCGATTCCGGCTCCTAATAAAGTGATGAATCCAATGGCAGTAGCAATAACCGTAACAAGACTAATGGCCTCAATCATTGTATCAGCCATATTATTACTTTTCACAATTTCCGTAGAAGAATCTGCCCCCAATGCATCGCCCCTTATTGTGCGCAAAATTCCCATTGCTTCGCTTATTGCATCTTCGAGTTTCTCAGAATTATTCACCATAACATTGATGGCAAAATTGGTATTTTCAGAGGCGAAATTTTTACGAAGATTAGATACCGGAATTACACATTGATTATCCCCGCTAAACATCATGCTATTACCTTTGGATTCGAGCGTTCCGATTACCGTATATTTAAAACTGCCAATTTTGATTTCCTTGCCCAAAGGCTCCGTTTCTCCAATAAAAATACTCTCAATCACGTCTTTTCCCAGAATCACATAATTGTTTCCTTCTTCAATATCAGTAGGAGAAAAATCACGGCCGGATGCAATCAAATAGCCCGAAAGTCCCAAATAGTATTCATCGCCACCAATTACTCTAACATTGGGTTCCGTTTTTTTATTGCCATATTTTACGGTAGCATTCATACTGCCATTGGCCGAAACGGAAGTGATAGCATCGTATTCAAATTGTTCGGCAAAACTCATTGCCTCGCGATAGTCGATAGGTTCGTATTGTTTTACTTGTACACCACTCTGCTCGCCCTGTGTTCTGGAATTGGCGGCATAAACCGTAAAAGTATTGCTGCCCAATCGCGAAAATTCCTCTGTAATTTTATCCTTCACCGCCTCAATAGCAGTGAGAATGCCAACCAATGCCATAATTCCGATAGCGATAATTCCAACGGTGAGTAGGGTTCTCAGTTTCTGACTTCGAATGGCGTTTAAAGCTATGCGTACATTCTCTATTCCGAGTTGGATTTTCATGCGTTAAATGTACGAAAAGACATAATTTAAGGAGGCTTTTGAGTAGATTATTAACAGACTTTTGCTATCCGCCTTCGTTTTGTACCTTTGTACTGATTGTCAAAAAAAAACCGCTCTTTATCCATGGTATTCGATTTAGAAATGATGAGAGGCTACTATCAGCGCCTCCCGCAGCGTGTTGAAGCTGCTCGACGAGTTCTGGGACGTCCTTTAACTCTCACAGAAAAAATATTATATTCTCATCTTTGGGATGGAGAAGCAACAGAAAACTTTGTCCGTGGTGGATCTTACGTTGATTTCGCCCCAGACCGAGTAGCAATGCAGGATGCAACTGCCCAAATGGCGCTTTTGCAGTTTATGCAAGCCGGGAAAAAGAAAGTGGCTGTTCCTTCCACTGTTCACTGCGATCACCTCATACAAGCCCGTGTGGGTGCCGATGCAGATTTGCAGGATGCCATAAATAAAAACAACGAGGTGTATAAGTTTTTGGCCTCTGTATCAGATAAATACGGAATCGGATTTTGGAAACCGGGTGCCGGAATTATTCATCAGGTGGTACTTGAAAATTACGCATTCCCAGGCGGAATGGTAATTGGCACAGATTCGCACACTCCAAATGCTGGGGGACTCGGCATGTTGGCCATCGGAGTGGGTGGAGCTGATGCCGTTGACGTAATGGCCGGTATGGCTTGGGAGCTTAAATTCCCGAAATTGATTGGTGTGAAGCTAACTGGCCGCTTGAGCGGATGGGTTTCTGCCAAAGATGTGATCTTAAAAGTAGCCGGAATCCTCACCGTAAAAGGCGGAACTGGGGCCATCGTAGAATATTTTGGTGATGGAGCCAACAGTCTGTCATGCACTGGAAAAGGGACCATTTGTAATATGGGTGCTGAAATTGG
>JBDNHP010000165.1:0-5472 GCA_041688765.1 Flavobacteriales bacterium | reverse complement strand
GCCCGTTTCACCCAATAAATTTGAGTGATAATTACCCCGGCCAGTGAAATTACCGCCAGAAAGAAGAATATATAAATGGTTCTGCTGCTCACGTTCGGCTAAATTAACAATGCTTTGCACTAAAAAATTCGCTTTAACAGGCTTTTAACATGTGCACTCTGAATAGTCATGATTATCTTGCACCTTAAATCTCGCAAATGAAACTTATGTCTTTACTTGTCTTATCTATATGTCTTGCCTTCATTTCATGTGAGAAGAAGGACCATTCTTTCAACGGTACGCTGCATTACGAGGTACAATGTGAAGATGCAGATGTAAAGCGAATGGTTCATACCTATTTCGGGCCCGGATTTGATCTTCAAATACAAGATTCAATTGCTTTACTCAGCAGAACTTGGCAATCCGGTGAGGTAAGGCACTATTTTGCTAATGGGCTAATGCAATATCAAGAAGAAGTGGAAGGGCAATGTTTGGAAACATCACTTCGTGGAGATTTACTTGAGTATTTCCGACTTAACAGTGCTCCAGATTCTATTGTTTATCTCGATGAAAAAGATAAATGGCAAGGATTTACTATTCATAAAGCATTGGTTTATGATGCGGCCAGCTTGCCGGAAGGGCCTGCTGAGGCTTGGTACACAAAGGAAATTCGTAATTATTGGCCTTATCTTCCCGATATGCCGGGCATGTTTGTAAAATACAGATACAGTATGCGCGGTGTTCCGGTGGATTACGTGCTGGTGTCTGCTAGTGAAGATTTGGAATCCGCGCCATCATTAGATAAAGCAGATTGTGATCACTTGTTTCCTGAAGTGTTTGTGATTAATCCTAGTCTCGGAACACCTTACAATGCTGATTATCATCTCCTTGGAGATATAAAACTAGAAGAGCTCAATAATCCGATTGCTTTTGCCAGTATTGAAATTTATCGCAATGATTCGCTTTATTACGAAGCAGGTTCAGACAGCATTGGAAGTTTCAGCTTTTATCTGCCTTTAGGTCATTTGTACCATTTGAAATACACAGGGGAAGGCTTTGTTTCCAAAGTTGTTGAGATGGATATGCGCTTAAGCGATGATGTTGATGTTTCGGGTGGATTTGAATCAAAAATCGGTATGTCCTTGTTCTATGACCAAGGCAATGAACAATTAAAGGAGTATATGAAACAGCCCATTGGAAAATGCAAATTCAACGAAACAAGCAAAGCCTTCGAGTTTGATTTTGAATACACCAAAAACTTTAGCGATTCCCTTAAAATTCTAAGGGGGAGTTGAAGCATCAAAGACTGAGTAAATCCCTGAATCTGGCCGCTTGTCTTCTTGAAACCTCTATTTGAGTGCCATCCAGAAGTGTTAGTCGCAAACCGCCATTGAACCAGTTTTCAACCTGATCAATCCATTGCAGGTTCACAATATGTTTGCGATTTGCTCTGAAAAAGGATTTGCTATCCAAACGTTCTTCCAGCGCGTTGAGTGATTTCAATATCAGTGGTTTGTTGGTCTTGAAAAATACACGAACATAGTTCCCCTCCGATTCAAAAACTCGGATATCTTCTAACCTTACAAACCAACATTTGTCTCCATCTTTTAAAAAAATCTGATCCTGAGCACCCAGTAAATGATTGGCTGGTTGAAGATTTTCTCGCTCCTGTTTTTCCTGTTCTTTTAATCCCGCTCGCACCTTGTCAATGGCTTGCGCTAAACGGTCGCTTTCAACGGGTTTCAGTAAATAATCGAGTGCAGAAACTTCGAAGGCCTTGAGAGCATATTCATCAAAAGCAGTCACAAAAATAACTTGTGGCACACGTTCCAATTCTTCCAGTAATTCGAATCCATTGCGACCCGGCATTTGAATATCGAGAAATACAATATCAGGATCGGTATCTCTTATGAGTGCTAAAGCCTCATCTGCATTGGCGGCCTCACCGGCAATTTCGATATCATCGTGCACTTTGAGCAAATTCATCAGCTCTTTTCGAGCTAAACGTTCATCGTCAACCACGATGGCTCTTAGGATTACCTTTTCCATGGAAGTTCTATTTTCGCTTTAACGTAATCGCCACTCTGTGATATATAAAAAGTTGAATTGCCAGGATAGAGCAAATTCAATCGGTCTTTTGAATTTGCTAAACCTATGCCTTCGGGATTTTCAGGCGGATTGTACAAACCGCTGTTAAAAATCTCCAGAATTACTTTCCCATCTTCATTTTTGCCTGTAATCCTTATCAATCCTCCATTTACCAGCTTGGAAATCCCGTGTTTGATTCCATTCTCTGCTATAGTAAGAAGCATGAGGGGAGGAAAAGGCATTTTCAAAACCTCTTCATCCATTTGTACTTCTACTAAAAGTCTTTCCTCAAATCTAATTTTTTCCAATCCCAGGTATTTTTTCACTAGCTCCAGTTCTTCACCTAAACTCACTTCTTTCTTTCGACCAAAAACTAAGGTACTTCTCAAGATGCCAGATAACATGGTAAGAGCTTCCTTCGCTTTATCAGGATTTTCATCAATTAAAGCTCTGATGCTATTGAGCGAATTGAACAAGAAATGGGGATTTAACTGACTTTTTAGACTGCTGAGTTCAATCTCGGTCATGGTAGCTCTTAGTTCCAAGTTTTTCATTTCCTGCTTTTTGAAATTTTCAACGAGGTGAAATCCGAAATACATCAGATTCCAGCACAAAAAGAGAAAACTGAAGTTTAAGATATGAGAAAGAAATGTAAAGTTCTCGAATTCAAGTATTTGCGATATTCCGGGTAGAAAAAGATCGCTTACACTGCCGTTGAGTAGGGTATATATCAGGCCACAAATAACAGTCCCAATCATAATTCTGGGAGCGAGCTCCATAGGCTTCATTACCGACCACCTTTGTCTTTTTACATAGCTTCGGTAGATGTGAGAAACGAGAATTCCTAGCACAAAAAGAATAAATGCAGATACATAAACTTGTCCAATCAGATCAGAACTCACATTAGCCGTGAGCACATTGAGCAGAACAAATGCCGCCCAACCGCAAAACTGAATTAACCAGTAAAGTTTTTCCCTTTTCTGCATTTGCACAAATATAAGCGTTCAGGCAAGCCTCTTTAATAATTCATACACCGAAGGAAAATGAAAAGGAGGGACGGTTTTCTTACCTTGTCGGACGGTATGAATATTTTGGCTCATTTAATTCTATCGGGGGATAACGCTGATGTACGATTTGGTAATTTCATTGGCGATGGAGTGAAGGGTCGTAATTTTTCTGGTTATCCAAATGATGTGCAACGTGGGATAAGCTTGCATCGATTGATTGACCATTTGAGCGAAACGCTTCAACCGGCCCTAGAATCGAGACGAATTTTGGCGAAGGAACTCGATATTTTTGCTCCAATCGCACTTGATATCGTTTACGATCACATTTTGGCAAGTCATTGGAATAATTGGCATCAAGAGCAACTTCGAGAATTTACTTCTATGTGTTACAATGAGTTAGGTCTCCGAGTTCAAGAAATGCCAAAGGGACAAGCATTTATGCTTCCATACATGATTAAAGGAGATTGGCTTTACAATTACCAACATATTGAAGGAATGTACAAAGCCTTGCTGGGATTGGGAAAACGCATTAGTTCTGAACCCGAACTTGAAAGGGCTGTGGACATCTTTTTGAGAGAAAAACAAACTTTCATTGATCATTTTTGGGATTTTTACCCTCAAATGATGAACTTGTGCGCTGAAGCCCTGAATCAAAAATGATTTCATGGGTTTTCAATAAAAAAGGTATATTTGAACGCATTTGAAACGGCTTACTAGCGATGAAATTTCTAACTGGGGCGCTGACTTTTTTACTATTTGCCTGTTCTCAGGTTTATGCAGGTACAATTGTACTTGAGGGAAAGTACCAGCAAAAAAATGTTTACGTAATCAATAGCGTGGCTGAGGCCGGCGTGGGTTTTTGCGTTTATGAAGTTACTGTGAACGGCGAAGTTACCAGTGATGAAATCAATTCGCATGCTTTCGAAATTGATCTCAGCATCTTTGGATTTAAACTTGGCGACGCAGTTATTGTTACTGTTAAATACAAAGAGGGATGTGAACCGAGAATACTCAATCCCGGTGCGCTCGAACCGCAACCTACTTTTGAAACAACCAACATTGACATCTCCAATTCAGGACTTATCTCTTGGGAAACTTCAAATGAGCAAGGTGAGCTTCCTTTTGTGATCCAACAATTCAAATGGAATAAATGGGTCAACGTTGGTGAAGTTAAAGGAAAAGGTACTTCGGTGCGTAATGCATACACCTTCCAAGCAAATCCTGTTTCAGGAGAAAACAAATTCAGAATCGTTCAGAAGTCATACGAAGGTAAGCTCAGAAAATCTCCAACAGTGGAGTTCGATTCTGTTATGGATGCAGTGAAATATAGCTTTGACAAAAAAGAAAAAGCTGTCATTTTTACCGAAGAAACGAATTTCGAATTGTACAATGCTTATGGCCAAATCATTAAAAGAGGATTTGGTAAAAAAGTAAATATGGAAAGTCTGCCTAAAGGAGATTATTATATCTCTTTTGACAACGAGACTCAAAAGTTTCTGCGCTAGTTCTGCGCGGCAACCCGCCTCATGAAATCTAGGGTTTTCGGTCTTGATCTGATGCGAGCAGCAGCCATGATTAGCGTGGTTATTGCCCATTCAGGCGTTGATCGAATTTTAGGAATGCGCCACGGTATTATTGCGGTGGAATCTTTCTTCGTGATGAGTGGTTTTCTGATAGGTGAAATGCTTATCCGTGATTTCAAAGATGGGTTCAACTTTAAAGATCTCCGCTATTTCTGGATTAAAAGATGGTTTCGAACTCTCCCTTTGTATTACGCCGTTTTGATTCTGAGATACATTATCATTGATGACTCCATTGGCGCGAATATCATTTACTATTTCCTTTTCCTTCAAAACAATTTTTACGGCATCAGCTTTTTACCTGTTAGTTGGACTCTAGTGCTGGAAGAGTGGTTTTACATATTGATGCCTTTGATTTTCTTTATCTTTTTTAGGAAAGGAATTCTAACGAAAAAATTCTACCAGTTTGTAATTGCTTTCGTCATATTCTCCAATCTGGCCAGAATTGGATGGGTTTGGTACACAGGAAATCCTTACGGGGCTATTGTGGGTAATGTACCCTTCCGGTTTGATTCCTTTTTAATTGGCGTTGGACTCGCTGCTATAAAGCTTTTCAGCCGGAATCTCTTCAATAAAATGGCCGGATTTCCTTTTTTTGGAATAGCCACGATTCTATTTTTAATCCTTCTTTACTTTTTTCGAGCTGCAAATGGAGGAGATCCTAATGAGGATGATCTTATTTGGATGCGAACTATCTGGTTTTCACTCATTAGCATAAGCATTGCCTTAATTATTCCGTTCTTTTGTCAATCTACTTTTATCGATAAACTGGCTTCTATTGGGCCCTTTAATTATGTTATTACCTGGATTAGCCTTTT
>JBDNHP010000164.1:0-9847 GCA_041688765.1 Flavobacteriales bacterium | reverse complement strand
TAAATGCCCATCCAATGGAATTAGTACCTAGATCTAGACCTAATATTTTTTTAATCTCTTGGTTATTATTTGACATTTTTTAATTAGTTTTGAGGTACACAATCTAAGCAATTCACAATAAAGATTATTCTGTTGTGAAAACTTTTCTTCGGCAACAGACAGTCCCGCTCACAAGGCGGGATTTGCTATTTTAAAATCCTTTGAATTCATTGCTGCCAGATAATTTTTTTGAGCAGTTGTCCGCATCGGTGCCGCTACGTATGTAAATTGTGACTGATCAAAGCTGATATGTCTATAAAAAGCCTCATGCAATGTTATTTTTGGCTTTGAATCACTAACTCTTAGATATTTTCGCTTGCCGGAGTTCGAAGCAGAAAATTTGAAAATATTCGATGTTGGGAAATTCTTCTGTCTAATTTTTTGTGAAAGGTTTGATTTCGACTACTTGCCTATGCAAAATCCCAGTAGATTATCGGAATCAAGATGCACTATTGCTGTAGTTGAGGTAGTTTCGGTTATTTTTTTGTCCAAATTCTCAATGTTATTATTATTGTTTTCTGATTTATCAAGTGCAATGCCAGTCTTTATTTCAGAATATTGTGCAATTAGTTTGGTATCATTCTCAATTTTCAATGCGTCAATGTATGATTCTAAATTTTTATCTTGATTGGATTTGGATGTTTGAAGTGGAATAGGATTTTCGTGAAAATCATTGATGGAATTGAAAGCAGGTTTAATGGAATCACTTGTGACTATCGGGTCAGTGCTGATTGTGAATGCTGATTAAATCGGATGATTTGTTTCTGCTGAAATGGGTGTTGCAAAATTGTTGTGAGATGAATCAGCGGTGATTTGATCTGTTGTTATTTAAACCAATTTTAGTCGATCATAAACTTGTGATGTTTAGGGATTATCTACTGAGGTTTTAATGTTATCGGATTCAAGATCTGAGCTATAGGATTCGGGATTGGTAGTTGTTCTTTGACTTTTAGTCGTAACAGGCTTTTCAGCAATTGGTAATATTGGAAATTTTGTATCATGATCGGTTATGGTTTCTGAGCTAATTGATTGAATTTGTTCGAGTTCTAATTTGTATTGTTTTAGCGCTTCGATAGGTTGATCTATATTAATTAGGGTTACTGCAAGTTTGCTGATGCTAAACTGGCGTTTGAGACCTGCTACAGCTGTGTAACGCTCACGTTTGGAAAAGAGATGAGCCTGCTTTAAACGAAGTTTGCAAAGTTCTGTCCAGATGCTGTTTTAGTAATAGCCCTGTAGTAATGTTTCAAAGGTGTTTTCATAGCTGTTTATGATGGCTGCTAAATGATTAAGTTGTTGAGGAAGAATTTTACCGATTTCTTCCATCTCGTAATAGCGCTTTTCGAGTTTTTGTTTTTTTACGAATTTTGTTAGATGTTGATGTAATAAACCGGTGATGATGGTGTTTAAATCGGCAGGACGATTAATGCGTTTGATTTGACTAACCATGGTCTTTTTTTAATTGTCGTTCAGTTAATTAAAGGTCTAAAGATGGTTTGTATTAAAAAAATCATTTTTTTCGGGTTAGCGTACTTAGGGTTTTGAGGAATTGTAGGTTTCAGAACGCATAGGGTTGCACCCAGTTCAATGGGTAAGGCCCTTTCAGGGCTAATATAGTGGTATGTCCAGTTTTGGGATGGGTAGATACTAATCATATCAGCCCTCCAGATTGCGATTGGTTTTGAATGTTGGCATACGAAGATATTAGGCTGGAATGGGAAAATCCGCAAGACCTGAACGTAAATTCAAATCTTGCGGATTATGATAATTTAAATTAATGCAATAATTCAGGCTTCAATTACGATGCCTAATACATTAATTATTTAGCCGTCATGTTTTCTTGAGTTTCTGCTCCTACGCCTTGGTCGGATTGGCCGCCTACGCCTTGATCAGATTGAGCGCCTACGCCGCTTTGTCCTTCCGATGTGCCGCTGATATTTGCATCTGCTTTGAGGTATCTGTCAAGGAAGGTTAAAATCTGACCATAACCTTTGATTTCGTTTTCCTTTTTCACAAAGCCGTGACCTTCATCAGCGAAAACAACATATTCCACTGGAATACCATTCTGTTTAACCGCGGCTACTATTTCATCGGACTCCACTTGTAAAACACGTGGATCATTTGCTCCCTGGAGGACCATAATCGGGTTTTTTACCTGCTGAGCATGGAATAGGGGAGAGATGTTATACAAACGCACTGAATCGGCTGTGGTTGGATCGCCAACTTCTTTGTACAATGCATTACGGAACGATTCCCAATATGGTGGAATGGATTTTAAGGTTCTGAGCCAATTGGTTACTCCAAAAATATTAACGCCAGTTTTAAATTCATCTGGAGCAAAAGTCATTGCAGCCATAGTCATATAGCCACCGTAACTGCCACCAATAATGCCAATTTTGTCTGATGCAATATAGTCTTGACCTTGCAACCATTTTTTAGCCCAAATGCAATCCTGCAAATCTTTATCTCCATGATTAAGATCATCCATAGCATAAAATGTTTTGCCATAACCACTGCTCCCTCTATTATTTACTGCAAGCACAGCATATCCGTGATTAGTTAAGAATTGAATTAAAGAGAAGTAACCAACACGACTTTGACCGCCAGGACCACCATGAACCCAAACCAATGCAGGAACTTTATGGGTAGAATCAGCATTTTTTGGTTTGTAGTAAATGGCGGGAATTTCAAGACCATCAAATGATTTGTATCTCACCACTTCTGCTGCAACAAGATCTGAAGGATTAATTTCAGGATTTAATGTTTCCGTTAATTTTGCTAAATCTTTAGTCTCAAAATTGTACATGTAAAGATTAGATGGAGCAGTAGATGTACCTACTGTTAATCTCATTTTAGTTTCGCTATCAGAGATTGATACCGCAAGTATATCACCGTCGGTTATGGCAGGAAAATCTACTTTATTTCCACTTGCATTATCCAATATTGTTAAACTATTTTTACCATCTTCATTTACAGCAATTACTCTGTATTTTTCGGTCTCGCTAAGATAGCTGTACATCACATCCCAATTGGTTTCAAACAGCGTTGTTTTCGCAGCGCTTGCCATGTCATAAGTTACCAAATAAGCGAATTCTTTGCCGGCATCAGTAATGTAAAAACACTTGCTGCCATCTCTGCTAAATCCTGAGAGACTGTATTTTCCGGGAGCTGCAGGGTCTGATAGTTCTGTGGTCTTCTTAGTTTCGAGGTTATACAAGAAAAGTTGATTTTCACTAGTCGTGATTATTTTTTCAATCGCTACTATTTTTTCGTCAAAAGAAATATCACCTATTTCCATACCATCATTATTTTGATAAAGCATGCTAGATGTCCAATCGGCAGTATTCATTTTGTACAAATCAAAAAACTGAGGATCACGTTTGTTGGAGATAAAATAAAACGCTGTTTTATCAGTATTCCAGCCGTAAAAATCCGATTTGGCTTCTGGTTCCGGAGTTAGATCAGTTGCAGAGCCATCTTCGTTTAATAAATAAATATGATCTATTTCATTACCGCCTTTGTCTGCTGAATAAAGAATTTTATTCGTTCCTGGAACATAATCAATCGAAAAAATAGATTCAATAGTTGAGCTGGTTTTGGCACTAACACTTTTATCGGCAATATTGATTTCATACAAATTGTAAATACCGGTTTTGTTGCTGTGAACAAGCAATTTGCTTTCATCGTCTGAAAAAGCTCCACCACCTATTGCTTCATTCTTATAGAATTGTTCAATGGTGTATTCCTTAACGGGCTCAAGGGCCTGTTGGGCTTCTTCTTTATCGCCACAGGAAGCAAAAGCAAGAGAAGCGATCAAAAGAAAAGATAGAAATTTGGTTTTCATTTATTTATGGATTTGAGAACGAAGGTATTGATTTGAATAATTAATCCGAAAATGCAAATCGTTTTAGTTCGTAATAAACAAAAAAAAGCCCCCGTTTCCGAGGGCTTTTGCAATATGATTTACTCTTATTGATGCTCAAGAACAGCCTTAACAGGCGTTGCGCCTACTGGTTTATTCGCCAAGGTCATTTCATTGATTAGATTTTTTGCTCCGGCAAACTTATCTACAATGAAAAGTACATAACGGATATCAACCGAAATAGTGCGCTGTAAGTCTGGCTCGAAGGCAATATCGCCACTCATCGCTTCCCAGTTACCATCAAACGCTATACCTACCAAATGACCGTCGCCATTAATTACTGGACTTCCCGAATTGCCACCGGTGATGTCGTTATCACTAATGAAACAAACCGGTAATTCTCCTTTTTCGTTGGCATAGCTTCCGTAATCCTTCTTTTCTAAAAGATCGATGAGTTTTTGTGGAACTACAAATTCTTCATTCTTAGGATCTTCCTTTTGTAAAATACCTGCAGCGGTTGTGTAGTAGTCATAATGCATAGCATCTGCTGGAATGTAATCGCCTACTTTTCCATAAGTCAAACGCATAGTGCTGTTAGCGTCAGGATACCATTTTTTCTTAGGCTGCATTTGGCGCAAACCATCCACAAACAAGCGATAACCTTGCTCGTATTTTTTGCCGATTGTTGGATTGCGAAGTGTAGTTCTGAAACATGAAATAATACTGTTCATAGTGATTACAGCCATGTCTTTGTCAACCACTTTTTTACTTGGCTTGGCAAGAAAATTATTCATGCGGTCCTTACTCACAACAAAGGAACTTGCAAAAAGCTTATCCACATAAAGATCAACAGATCCTTTATACTTAGCGTCAATGGTGCGGAAGAAATCAGGTTGTTGTGCTTTATCCACATTCTTTTGCCACATTTTGAAAAGCGCTTTCATAATTGCTTTTTCAGCAGCCGGATCATAATCTTTGTAAAGTGCGTCTAACTGCTCTTTATAGCCTGCAACCGCTTCTTTGTTATATGATTTACTTTCCGGATCGTAAGATGATGCAACTCCATTATTAAATCTCCATGCGAGAATAGTAGTGTTACTTCCAAATCCTGCTTCGTTTATATATACTCTGGCAAGTTCAGTTTTGCGATTTTCGGCATAATATTCAGCCATTAAATTGAGGGCATTACCATACTTTTCTGAACGTATGGCGTCTGCATTAACCCATTTAGTAAACTCGGATTCAATGTCTTTTTTCTTCTGATAAACATCCAGGCTTTTTAAACCTTTTGTTTGTCCAATAAAGTACTTCCAATAATTCGCTACTGAAGCATAATCTGAAGCGTATTTGATACCGATATTGCGATCTGCATCCATGAATTGCTTCATTGTTTTTAGCTTGGCATCGCGAATTTCAACCACTGTAGGATTAGAAATATCGATAGCTTCTTGCACTCCCCATGAAGAAAGAAAGCGGTCTGTAGATCCCGGATAACCCATGATCATGGTAAAATCGCCATTCTTAACACCTGCTGTTGAAACAGGCAAGTGATGTTTTGGTTTGAAAGCAATATTGTCTTTGCTGAAATCTGCCGGCTCGTTAGAACCATCTGCATATATACGAAGCATACTGAAATCTCCTGTATGTCTTGGCCACATCCAGTTATCAGTATCACCACCAAATTTTCCAATAGATGATGGAGGTACGCCCACTAAACGAACGTCGCGATAAGTTTTGTAAACGAACAAGTAAAATTCATTTCCATAATAGAAACTCTTCACTTCCGGTTCGCCCTTTCCTTCAGCCACTACCGCTGCTTCTACTTCTTTAATTGCAGCAGAAATTAGTTGACCGCGCTCTTCTTCGCTCATGGAAGGAGTAACATTCTGAAGCACTTTTGAAGTCACGTCTTCAATGTATAGCAAAAATGAAGTGGTCATTCCTTCAATTGGCAATTCCTTATCCTGACTGTAAGCCCAAAAGCCATCATTTAAGTAATCATTTTCTTTAGAGCTGAGGCTCTGAACGGCATCATAAGCGCAGTGGTGATTGGTGAGTACCAAACCTTCTGATGATATCATCTCAGCGGTACACATTCCACCATTTAACATTACAATGGCATCTTTAAGACTGGCGTTATTGATACTGTAAATATCTTCAGCACTCAAATTCAAACCCATGCCTTGCATTTCGGCTTCATTGATTTTTTGTAGCATGTGAAGTAACCACATGCCTTCATTAGCGCGACCAATTGCAGCTACCAATAGGAGTGCAATCAAAGCGGCGGACTTGCGAAACATTTTCATAGTGTTTATTGTTTGTTCTCGATTCTATTCCATTCTATACTCTCCATTATTTCATCTAATAGGGTATAGATTTCTCTTATTTCAGCAGGACCTTGATAGCGATTATTCACAAATTTCCTTTTGCCATCTTTCCCCATAATATCGGTGTAGCATGCAGGTAAATCGGTAACCATTACATTGTCATAACTCTTTTCTAGATTGTAATAGCCGAGGCGCTCTGCAGTGCTAAAAATGCGATCGAAAGCATCTTTGGGAATTCTTCCTTCATAAGAACCCATTCGATCTACAAAATTCTTGCCTTCATATCTAGCAGTTCCATCGCTGTACATGCTGAATTTAAAAACCGGACAAGTGCCAAAACAAGGAGTTCTTTCGTATGTCACCCAAAGAGAATCTTGCAATCTGGGATCCACCGTTTTTTCTGCTTCAACGGGATTTTCAGATACCGCAGTATCTTTTTTTCCTTTGCATGATATTGCAAAAATTGCGAATAAAATGAATATTAAACGGAACATCATTTTTTGGGTTTTATCTGTTTCATTTTTTCTTGCTGAGATTTTTGCATATCAGCAAGTCGAGTTTGAAAAGAGCTCTGTTTCTTAGGCTTCTTTTTGTTATTTTCTATCTTCTCTCTGATCTTTGTTTCATCAATAATATATTCTTTGATGAACCACATCTGTCCAATCGAAATAACGTTGGCAGCGAAGTAATAGAAGCTTAATCCCGCTGGCATGGAGTTGAAGAAAAACAGCATCATAAACGGAAATATGTTCATGATGAGTTTCATATTTGGCATACCCGGTTGAGTAGTGTCGGGCATTTGAGAGGTGCTCATTCTTGTATAAATGAATGTAGAAATGGCCATCAAAACAGTAAATCCGCTCACATGCATTCCATAAAAGGGGATGTCGAAAGGCAAATAAAATAAAACATCGTAAGCACCTAAATCATCTGCCCAAAGGAAGCCTTCCTGTCTTAATTCTATACTAGCAGGGAAGAAGCGGAACATGGCATAAAGTATCGGCATTTGAAGCAATACAGGAATACAACCAGCCATAGGATTTACTCCGGTTTGACGGTAAAGTGCCATCACCGCCTGCTGCTTTTCCATTGCAGCCGCTTTGCCTTCGAATTTCTTGTTGATTTCGTCTATTTCAGGCTTCAACACTCGCATTTTTGCCGAGCTGAGATAATTTTTCCATGTTACAGGGAAAAGTAAAAGTTTGATTAGAATTGTGACAATAAGAATTACAATTCCATAATTCAAATTGAAGCCGCTAAAAAACACAAAAACCGGACGGATCATGTGTTTGTTAACCCATCCAAATATGGCCCAACCGTAATCAATAATTCTTGGAAGTTCTTCTACTTCCATTGCAGTTAGTGATTTGAATTCATTAGGGCCGAAGTAAAATCGCAGACTTGCGTTTCCATCGCTTAAATTCATTGGCAGATTAGCCAAATAATGCATGGTAACTAAAGTGTCTTCTTCATTTGCCGGAGGTGCAGATTTAACTAGGGATCCTGCGCCAAATGTCTCTGGATTTATAACAATCGCTGAAAAGAAATTTTGTTTAAATGCTACCCAGTTTACACCAACTTCCGTAATTTCTTCATCTTCTCGTGCTTCACTCAAATAATCTCTCTTATCATCGATGGGTTTGAAGAACACTGAGCTGTGTTGTCTTTCGTTGTCGATTCCTTTTTCTAGTCTTAATCCGGAAGCTTTCCAGAATAGACTGACTTTATTCTGATCCTTAATAATTTCGCCGTCCAATCCGCGAATTTCGAGGTCCATTTTTAATTCGTACGAATTAGGAAGCAATGAATATTTAAAAATGATTTCACCTTTTCCCTCACCGGCAGTAAGTTTCATATTTAACTGAGCAGGGGAGGAATCTGAAGCTTTTGCAGAGATTAATTCAGGTTGAAAGAACAATTCGCTGCTCATCAAACTATCCTTGCCCTGACGTTGCAACACTAGCGACATTTTAGAATTTGCAGGATCCCAAAGCTGAACCGGCACTGTATCCCAATATGTGGTATATCCATCCTGTAAAATAGCCGCACTAGGCATACCCCCCTGAGTGTTGAATTTTACTTGCAGTTTGCCATTGCTGAGTGAAAGTTCTTGTTGTTCGCCTTTAGCACCTGTATAAAGCGAACCAAATTCCTTGCGAAGCATTTCGGTTTCGATGCTGGCGCGGAGGGAATCAGGCAATGTATCAGATGGAGCAGCTATTGCGGCAGGATTGGTATCAATTATAGGTTCGTCTGTGATTACAAGACTTGAATCGGTACTGGGTGTTTCCGGATTTGTTTTGCCTAGGTCATCGGGACTAAAAACGAGGAAATACACCACTAAAAGGGCGAGCATCATTACAAATCCGAGTATGGTATTGCGGTCCATGGCAGGAATAGGGTCTTAAATTTTGAGTTGCGAAGTTACCTTTTAATCCCCAAATCCGAAAGGCATGGAGTTTGAGAGGTAATATTTATGGAATAACGGTGATGTAACTTCACCAATGGTGCGATTCTTCATCAAACCATACTCCTTGTTCGCGCAAGGTTTGCTCAATTACATCACGAACGCAGCCTTCTCCTCCCTTTTTTGGAGATATATAATTTGCAATATTTCTGATTTCAGTTGCTGCGTCTGCGGGACAAGCTGCCAAGCCCGCTAGCTTCATCACTTTCCAATCTGGAATATCATCGCCCATGTATAAAATGCCTGATTTATCCAGCTTATGTTGCTCAACGTAAGCATTGAATACGGCAACTTTATCGCTTGACGACATAAAAACATCAGTTACTCCAAGTCCTTCAAATCGTTTTTTTACTCCCTCACCTTTGCCTCCAGTAATAATACCAATGCGATAGCCCTTTTTTACTGCAAGTTGAACGGCATATCCATCACGTACATTGGCGGTTCTCAATTGCTCTCCATCAGGCATTAATAGTACGATGTTATTGGTAAAAACGCCATCTACATCAAACAAAAATGTGTGAATGCCTTTCAATAGTTCTTTATAATTCCTTTCCATGTTTCAGGTCAATAATACTTTGAGATAAAAGCTTGTAGATATTTTTTAAATCTGGATGATTTTCTAAAATTAGAATATGTCCGGCAATTGTGTTCAAGTCTTCTCTTTGAGCCGGACCTGTTTGAGCCAAAACAGGGTCAGTGATGAGAGCCTTCTGAGCCGTTTCTTCAATCAAGGGTTTGAGTAAATTGAAATTCAAATTATGCTGTTTCAGAATGCTTTCTGATAAGCTATACATGTGATTGCTGAAATTACATGCAAACACGGCTGCAAGATGCAAAATCCTACGCTGTTCTGAACTGATTTTTTGAACATTGCAAGAAAGTAATTGGGCTAAATTCACTAAATCAGTTTCAAATTCAATATTGGAAGCTTCAATTCCAATTGGAATATTATCCCAATCTACTTTTTTCGATTTACTAAATGTTTGGAGTGGATAGAGTACTCCAGTTAAGGTGTTGGAGTGATCAATGAGATGAATGCTTCCGCTTGTATGAGCCCGGGCTTGTGAAGGCGCTAATGCAGCATCCACTTCTTCAATGGCCATGTCTGAAACACATAACAAGACGAGATCTACTTTTTGTATCGCACTTATT
>JBDNHP010000163.1:0-5851 GCA_041688765.1 Flavobacteriales bacterium | reverse complement strand
CAGAATACCAAATGGAATATAGTATTCAAGACAACAACATCGAAATGAGCAATATAAATATACGAGTAGATGGTGCTATAGATTTAGAAATGCTTGCTCAAAAAACTTATTTGTACAATGAGCAATTTATCATTGATACTTACAATCCTAATGCTATCTCTACTATTGCAAACTTGAACATTGTTACTGATATCCATGCAGGTTCAACATTAAATATTGTAGTACAATATGATCAGGAGATGAATGAAACAACCAGTCCGGATTTCATTTTTGATCAGGAAATTTTAGCAACATTGGTCTTGAATTCTAATTTGAGCAACTGGTCGGATAATCAAACATACAATGCTGTTTTTGATGTGTTCGATTTTAATATTGAGGCCTACACTCTCAATGTATACACTAGCGGTGCTGAGGATCTCAACGGCAACAATGAATCAGGTAATTTGCAGATCGATGTTCTTACTATCGATACTCACAATCCTGAATTAATTTCTGCGGGACTGAATGAGTCAATAATAAATGATGATCTAGTTGGAGCGGAAAATTTTAGTATTAATCTAGAATTTGATGAAATAATGGATATTGAATCCATACCGACAATTGTGTTTTCTAATCTTGATATGAACTCAAGTTTGAGCTATAACGCTTTAGCAAGTGCATGGACTAACGGCAGCATATTTACGGCAGTTTACGATGTGATAGATGCAAATATTGAAATTGAATACACTGATTATATTGCAAGTGCTGCCTTGGATGCAAATGGCAATTTGATGGTTGTGAACGAGTCTTTGTCTTCATTTATTATCGACACTAAAAACCCAGAAATTATTTCAATTACAGCAAACAATTATCAACTGATAGAAGCAGATGTAGCAATTGCTGCATTTGAGTTATTATTGGTTTTTGATGATGAAATGGATCAATCATTTGAACCACAAATCGACTTCCCAGAATTAGGGGCATTTGCATTTACTTTAAACTTCAATTCTAATGAAAGTGAATGGCTGAATCAAAGCACTTTCAGAGCTAAATTCGATTTGGTTGATAGCAATTTAAATCAAGAGAATATAGATGTTTCATCTTCAAATTTGGTGGATGATGCGGGCAATTATACCGATGGATATTTAGTGGAAGACTTCTTCCATATTTCCCTTGATCCGGATGGTGTAAATGAGGAAATTTTCGCTGAAACCAGCATCTATCCAAACCCTGTTTTTGCCGGCTCGGAGCTTTTGATAAATACACCTCAAGGGCAAGGTCAAATACATATTGAAGTTTTCGGAAATAACGGCGCTTTGATGAAATCATTGACCATTCCCCAAAATCAATACGGCCCTTATGGAATGAGTACTTCAGACTTGAGCAGTGGGATTTATCTGATCCGATTAAGCTCAGGAACTGCTTATTCCACAAAACGTTTTCAGGTTATCGACTAATCATTTTATTATAAACGAAAAACCACCTCAAAAGGGTGGTTTTTTTTGTTTAAACCAGAATCAGGAATCCACTTGAACACATAAAAGTGTTTGACCATTATTTGAAACTATACGTACCTTTAGAGCGAACCAAAGGAATTTTATGCAAATCAAACATTACCTCGTATTGGCTTCAGCCATTCTAACTTTACAATTATCAGCTCAAACTTTCACCAATAACACGGCGCTTCTGCCTCAAACTTCCTTCAGTGGGGGTTGCACAGGAGTTGCTGATATGGATGGTGACGGATTAGATGATATGATAATTCTCCATCAATCCAAACACTTGTATATAGCCTATCAAGAAAGCAATGGCGACTATACACTTTTCAGCTATGGCACTGTTTCCGGCAGCAGTCAATGGGGTATGTGCGCCGCAGATGCTGCCAATGATGGACATAAAGACATCATTAGCGGTGGCTCCAATGATGGCGTGCACTATGTAAATATTACAGGTAGAGGCGCTAGTTCTATGGCCAATCTCGATAATAGTCAGATGTTTCTGCAAGGAGTTAATTTTGCAGATATCGATAATGATGGTTGGCTTGATGCATTTGGATGCCATGATGTATCGCTCTCCCGTATTTGGCAAAATGACCAAAGCGGAAATCTCAATTTTACCCTTAACCTCATCGACCTTACTGACTACGCGCTGGGTGTTAATACTGACCATTCTGGAAATTACGGATCGGTATGGTCTGATTTTGATGATGATGGTGATATAGATTTACTGATCGCAAAATGCAGACAGGGCATCAACAACGTGAACGACCCGCGACGCATTAATCAATTGTGGGTGAATGATGGAAATGGAAATTATTCAGAAGATGCTTTGGCCCGTGGACTAGTTCTTTACGAGCAAAGTTGGACCGGAGATTTCGGTGATTACGACAACGACGGAGATTTTGATTGTTTGATAACAACCCATTCTAATACCTTAACCCTACTTCAGAATGATGGTAACAACAATTACACAGATGTAACTGATATTGCCGGAATTGGTGATCAGGCATTTTTCCTCCAAGCCAAAATGGTCGATTTCGACAATGATGGTTTTCTTGACATTATGTATTCCGGCGGATCACATGCTTATTTCCACAATGAGGGTGACGGAACTTTTACACGTTTCACTAATAAATTTCCTTATGCCGACGTAATGCACAGTTTCGGGATTGGCGATTTGAATAATGACGGATTTTTGGATGTCTATTCTTCTTACGGAAACAGTTACGTTACACCGAGCACCGTAAATCCGGACCAACTTTGGCTAAATGATGGGAACGCAAATAATTGGATCAGTTTTGATTTAACAGGCTTCGTTAGTAATCTAGATGCCGTTGGAGCAAAGGTTAAAATATATGGCCCATGGGGAGTTCAGGTGCGGGAAATCCGCGCTGGTGAATCTTATGGTATCACTAATACCTTCAAATGTCATTTCGGAATTGGTGCAGCAGAAGCAGTTACTTCGGTTGAAATTCAGTGGCCTAGCGGATTTGTAAGTAGTATTAGCAATCCGGAAATTAATGTGGTTCATGACATTTTAGAAGCTCCTTGTCAAGTAAATGGCATCGAAATCAGTTCTAACGGTCCTGCTGAGCTTTGTCCTGGAGAATTCGTTTTATTAACTGCGCCCCCCGGATTTGAAAATTACATTTGGACTGGCGGAAGTATAGGCCAAACGCTTGAAGTTACCGAAACGGGTAATTACTCTGTAACCGTTACGGACCTCAACGGATGTTTAGGGCTTTCCAATTTTATTCAAGTTGCCCTATTTGAGTCCGTAGCACCTGAAATTACATTGAATGGCACTGATTTCTTTTGTTCTAGTGAAAGTGCTGTTTTAAACTCAACTGCAGGAGAATCATACTTATGGTCGAATGGTGATCAAGCCCAAAGTATTGAGACTAATATAAGTGGTGATTACTTCGTAGAGGTTACTGACATCTGCAATGTGGCCTTACAATCCAATACTATTTCTATTACAGTATTGCAATCAGGAGGAGATCCTTTAGTGGGAGATGAAGTGATTCCCGGCCCGGGTCAAGCAACATTTACCGGAAGCGCAGAAAACCTCCATTGGTATTTAAATGAAAACGACCTCTCTCCTACGGCTACCGGAATTTCATACCAAACGCCGGTGATTAATCAAACTACCAATTTCTGGGTTCAGGAAGTGGCACAATATCCTGGCATAGAAGTTTCTGGTGGGAAAGTGAATCAGGGAACTGGCGCACACCATTCCAATAGCCAGAACTGGCAATTATTTGATGTGCATCAGGACATCATTTTGAAACAAGTTAAAGTATTTGCAAATGGTAGTGGAAATCGAACTATTCAAGTAATCGACAGTCAGGGAAATGAAGTGGAAGTGGGAACATTTAATATTCCGAATGGCACTTCGTATGTAAATCTCGATTTCTTCATTCCTGCAGGAATAAATTATGGTATTCGCACAACTAACGCAAATCCACAATTATGGAGAGATGCACCGCCAACAGCGATGAGCTACCCCTATAATATCGGCGGTTTGGCAACAATAACCAGATCTTCAATAGTTGGAAATAATGCCACGGCTTATTATTATTTCTTCTATGATTGGCAAATTGAATCCGTTTCTTATGATTGTCCTGGCGAGAAGTATCAGGTAACAGCATTTGTTGGTGTGGCAGGGTGCATGGATGCTAATGCCTGCAACTACAATGTAAATGCTACTTCTGATGATGGTTCTTGCAACTATTCATGTTTTGGATGTACCGATATAGGCGCATGTAATTATGATGCAAACGCAAGTATTGATGATGGCAGTTGCGAATTTCTGTCTTGCTCAGGTTGCACCGATGAACTTGCATGTAACTATACTCCTGGAGCTACACTAGATGACGGCAGTTGCGATTATGGATGCAACGATTGTCCAGCAGATTTTAACGGCAATAATGTTATAGGAGCTGATGATCTTTTAATTCTGCTTTCAGAATATGGTTGCGCACTGCCAGAAGTTTGCAATACCGATATAAATGGCGATGGTTATGTAAATTCAAATGACCTTCTTAGTTTCCTTGCTTATTACGGAACAAATTGCGATTAAGAATTAACTCAAAACATTTAAAAAAGAGCTGCCAAATCGCAGCTCTTTTTTGTTTCAATTTCTCCGAATCAAATAACACTTTTGCATCATTCCTATTATGTGCGATAGAAAATATTTTTCCCGCAGATTTCGCCTATCTATTCTGCGCTAATCTGCGAAATCTGCAGGACCTTTTTCTTTCTCCTAATTTTAGATCAGAATTTTACTGCGGATTTCGCCCAGCTATTCTGCGCTAATCTGCGGGACCTCTTTCCTATTTTGTACGATTGGACAGCCAAAACGCAAACAGAAATCCAAATTCGACAGGAGTTACAGAGGGCCTGAATCAAAAGCACATAAAAAAAGAGCTGCGAAATCGCAACTCTTTTTGTTTCTATATTTCCAAATCAAACAACGCTTTTGCATTATTTGCATAGTTATTGGAACATTCAATTCCTCTCGTCTTCCCCTGTTTTTTTTTGAATCAAATTGTGCTCAGTTCCGATGCTCCTTTCAATAATTATTTGAATTCAATAAAGAATGGAAGTCTTGCCTGAACACCTTTAGCATTTGCCATTTCCTCCATATCACGAACATAATTCAGCCATTCGTAATCACTTCCAATTTGTTTAGCCAAAATAGCAGACGCACTTGCCTCACCGCTTAGTTCTTTGATCAATTCTTCAAAAGGATCTTTGAGTTTAGGAAGATATTTCATCTTATAGTCGGTAATACCAGCTAAACGGGCTGCTTCTTCAATGGCATCATCCAACCCGCCAATTTCATCCACCAATCCAATTTCTTTAGCATCAGCACCAGCCCACACGCGACCTTGAGCAATAGAATCAACATCAGCCTTAGTCATGCCTCGTCCATCAGCAACAATAGTGATAAACTGATCATAGATATCAACAATCCAATCCTGCACAACAGCAGCTTCATACTCATCCATTGCCTTAGTGGTAGTCATGATATCAGAATGCGCATTGGTTTTTACTTCGTCAAAAGTAATTCCGAGTTTATTCTCGAAGAATTCACCGGTAATCGGGATCATTCCAAACACACCGATTGATCCGGTAAGTGTGGAGGCATTAGCATAAATTTTATCAGCACCGCAAGCAATGTAATAGCCACCAGAAGCTGCCAAATCACCCATGCTCACTACGAAAGGTTTTCCGGATTGTTTAATGAGTTGAGTTTCGCGCCAAATCACATCAGATGCAAGAGCACTTCCACCCGGACTGTTTACACGCAAAACAATGGCTTTCACATTTTCATCTTCACGTGCATCGCGCAGAGCTTTTGCAATTCT
>JBDNHP010000162.1:0-3650 GCA_041688765.1 Flavobacteriales bacterium | reverse complement strand
GTGAATTATTTAGACAGTTTGATAACTTTGGTCAGCGTTTTATAACGGATGTGCATCTCAAAGGAAAAACCAATGCACATATTGCCTTCCGGAGTTCAATGCGAAATGATCTCAGTATAGATGCCGGAAGTATTGAAAGCATGATTGATCTTACTATCGAGAACGGAGAACTTATTGGTCTTGAATCATTACAGAAAATAAGTGAATATTTAAGAAATAACAAACTTATTTCAACATTCGCGGATCCAAATGAATTCGATGATAAAATGAAGCACATTCAATTTAAAACGCTTCATAATCAGATAGAAATTAAGAATAAAATAATATATATTCCAACTATGGATATTCAATCGAATGCCATGGATATATCGGCATCGGGTAAGCATGGATTTGATAACACCATTGATTACAGTTTGAATTTTAGAATTCGTGATTTGTTAAGGAAAAAGCAAAGTGAGTTTGGGGAAGAAATTGATGATGGTTTAGGTGGGAGGTTTTTTCTTGCCATGTTTGGAACTACTACCAATCCGGAATTTAAGTATGATAAGGATGCACAAAGAGAAAAGAGAAGAGAAGATCTGAAAACGGAAAAAGAGGAATTTAAACAACTTTTGAAAGATGAATTTGGGTTCTTCAAAAAAGCGGATAAAGGCGAAGAAAAAACAGGGATAGAGAAAGGATCAGGAACAAACATGACTATTACTTGGGAGGAAGACACTTTAGGTAATAGTAAAAATAAGCCGGCAACAAAGGAGAGTCCCAAGCCTAAAGAAGAAAAGAAAAAGGGTTGGCTTGATAGACTCATTAAGGATGAAGAGCAGGAAAAGGATAAGGTAAAAATTGATATTGAGGAGGAAGATTAATGTTTGATAAAGAAGCTGATCTTCCTAATTCATTTGTTGCTCGAATAAAAGGCCAGTTTCCTGAACATGCCAATCAGATTATTTTAGGGCTTGATTCGGTAAGTATTACGAGCATCCAGAAGAACATTCTAAAGCCATCAGAAAGTACGCCATCAGGTGATATATTACCTTGGTACGAGCATGGCATAATTCTCAAAAAACGATTTATTTTTGCTGCGGATCCGCTTTGGCATGCGGGTAATTATTATGTTCAGGAAGCTAGTTCTATGTTTTTAGGTCATGTGTTAAGTTCGCTTAGTTTATCGCCTGAAAATTTGAAAGTTCTTGATTTGTGTGCAGCGCCAGGCGGGAAATCTCATATTATTCAGAACTTTTTAAAGGACCAAGGGATACTGTGGTCAAATGAAATTATTCCTGGTCGTGCAGCGATTCTGAGAGATAATTTAAATCGTTACGGACACGCCAATACGATTATTAGTAATTCGAGTCCGGAGACATTAGCCTCCGCAGGATTACGGTTTGATATTGTTGTAATTGACGCCCCTTGCAGCGGAGAGGGAATGTTCCGAAAAGATCCTGGGGCTAGAAAAGAATGGAATCCAGGCAGTCCTGGAACTTGTGCAATACGACAAAACCATATTCTAAATGAGGCTGTTGAATTGGTTGATGAAAATGGGTTTCTCATTTATTCAACCTGCACTTTTGCAGAAGAAGAAAATGAGGATCAAATAGCAGTGTTGCTGGCTACAGGCGAATGGGAATCAGTGGAAGTTCCCGTTGATGCTTCATGGAGAATTCGTGAAATTTCGAAAAATGGACTTTTTGCATATCAGTTTTTCCCTGGCATTACGATGGCAGGCGAAGGCTTTTTTATATCGGTGCTGAAACGATTGTCGAAACCAGGGCAAAGACGCCCTAAGAGATCAAATAAGCCGGCCTATTCAAAGCTTTCCAATAAAGAGGCCGATGCCTTAACCCCTTGGATAGAAAGTGGAAAAGGTGGGGCTTTTTTCAAGAACAATAAAGAGAACATTTTCTTTTTTTCAAAAGAGCTTCTGGAAGCATTCAGTTTTTTTGATTCTGATTGGCATGTTTTTCAAGCCGGTATTCCCGTTGGCCACGTGAAAGGTTCTAGCTTTATTCCAGAACATGCTTTGGCCCTTTCGTTGTATAAGAACAATGAAATTTTAAAGGCAAATTTGGATCTGGATTCTGCTAGGACATATTTAAGAGGAAATGATCCAGGGCTGCATCATTTTGAGGGAATAGGATGGCATACAGTTTCTTGCTTGAGACAAGCGCTGGGTTGGGTAAAAGTGATGCCCAACAGGGTTAATAATTACTACCCAAAAGAGCAGCGATTGCTTCATCATTAAAAAGGTTTGTGAGCAGAAAAAAAGCGCAGTCGAAACCTCGCTTTGCTGTTATGTGTTGATGGATTTATACCGTTTTAGGTATCAGTAATAGTCCAATTACGTATTCCTGCATTGGTTTATAACAGTTACTCTAACGGCATTTACCAATCTTTCATATAAAATTTTGGGCGATATTATAGGTAGATTTGGCATTAAATATCCAAAATCGTAAACTCTGTTCTTCTATTAATCTGATAATCTTCTTCGGAGCATTTTACATCATTAGTGCAATGATTGATAGGTTTAGTTTCACCATATCCTTTGCTTACCAAACGATTTTTATTAATGCCTTTGGAGATCATATAATCTACAGCAGACTTGGCCCTTCGGTTAGATAAATCGAGGTTATAAGAATCACTACCCCTTGAGTCGGTGTGTGAGCTCAGCTCTATTTTCAAGGTTTGATTATCATTCATAATTTGAATGAGCTTATCAAGCTCAAGGGCGGCATCTGGTCGGATATCTGCTTTGTTGTAGTCGTAATAAATGTTGTCAAGACGCACAACAGTTCCTTTTTCCGCCTTGAATAATTTGAAATCGTTGTTGATGGATCCTTTGGGTGTGTTGCGGGTATCAACCACCACAGATAGGGGCAAATACTCGGGATATGACGCTTCAACTTTGTATCGTTTGCCGGGTAGAAGACCAAAGAAATAACGACCATCCATGCCTGTTTCCATAGTTTGAGTCTCAGCAGTTTCTATATCGGCACATTTTACAATAGCTTTTGAAACAGGAGCATTGTTATCGGCATAGATCACGCGTCCTTCAGACGCATATTCAAATGATTTGATGTGGAAATCGGCATCATCAATATACCCCGAAAACGGATCGGCGGTTAGCTGCAAAAGGGTAGGTAAGTAACCCTCTTTTTTAGCCATGAGAACCAATTCATCGGAATAAGGGATTTCGATGGAGTATTGGCCGTTTTCGTCACTGTCGCCCACCACTTCCATTACTTCTTTTCCGTCAGCATCTTTTAGAATAATAGTAGTGTTTGACAAAGGGCTATCGTCAATAGCAAGCAATGTTTTGCCTGAAATTCTTAAGGATGTTGGCTTGGCAATTCTAACTTCGTAGATATCGTCATCACCGGTACCTCCCGGACGGTTGGAGGAGAAAAAGCCTCTTCTTCCTGAACCAATTAATACGATGCCAAAATCATCGCTGGTGGTGTTGATGGAATAACCGAGATTTCTGATTTGTTTTAAGATTCCCTTGACATATTCAGCTCTGAAAACATCTAATCCACCTAATCCAGGATGCCCATCTGATGAAAAATACAACATATCGCCCTGGGCAAATGGGAACATTTCGTTGGCAGGAGTATTAACCTCAGCCCCAAGATTTTTAGGTACTTCGAATGCACCAT
>JBDNHP010000161.1:0-4885 GCA_041688765.1 Flavobacteriales bacterium | reverse complement strand
TTAATTTTCAGAGCCGTAGGCTCGGTCCATTCATAGCGATGGACTTTAGTCCATCAGCGTTTCGCCATGAACGTTTTGCGAATAACGTTTCGCCATCAATATTTAAAACTGAAAGTATATAAATGGATTCATCCCGGCAGAAAAGACCTGATAAACAATTACGATTACCACAAGACTTATAGTTCCTTGCAGAAGGTATGACCGACTGGCAAACCAGTTTCGGTATCTTTCTTTTAATGTCGAGGGAAGCCAATGAATTATAAATCCAATGAGCATCACTAAGAACACATTCCAGAAGGCTAAAATGACTTGAGGAGCTAAAGTCCAATCGATACCGAACAGAATCTTTTTCAGCATTACATTAGCAGCAAATAGTTCTTCCCAGATATCGTGGATTTTATTCATTTCTTCCCAAGTGTTATTGGAGCCGGTGCGGAACCAAATTCTGGTTATGCTGATAAAGGTGAAAGTGACAAAAATTGCCCAAGCCCTTTTGTACCAAGTGTTTTTACTTTCCCAGGGACTAATTTTTCGCCAAAGTTTATAGAATACAATTCCTATTCCATTTAATCCTCCCCAGATCACGAAATTCCAAGATGGACCATGCCATAGTCCACCGATCAGCATGGTCATCATTAAATTGATATTCGTAATTAGCCACAGTCGAAATACGCCAAAAATCCGGCTTAGCAAAAAAAGTAATGCGATAAATCCGATGACAGAAAGGGTAAAGGTCCAACTGGCAGCTAACATACAAGCGAAAAGAAGCAAAATGCTTAACATAATATACGTAAACCATGATCCACCGCGATTCCCTCCCATCGGTATGTATAAATAATCTTTTAGCCAGGTAGAAAGTGAAATATGCCAACGTTTCCAGAAATCACCTGCATTAGTCGCTTTGTAAGGAGAGTTGAAATTAATTGGCAACGTGAACCCCAATAGAAGAGCCACACCTATAGCAATATCAGTGTAACCTGAAAAATCGGCATATACCTGCAAAGAATAACCATAGAGTGCCATCAGATTTTCGAAACCGGTGTAAGATCCCGGATTGGCAAAAACACGATCAATGAAATTTATGGCGATATAATCACTGAGTATCGTTTTTTTGAGCAAGCCATTTAATATCCAAAAAAGAGCAAGTCCAAATTGCAATTTAGTGAGCCTAAATGGTTGATATAGTTGAGGAATGAACTCAGATGCTCGAACTATAGGGCCCGCCACTAATTGAGGAAAAAAGCTCACGTAGAAGCCAAAATCCAACATGCTGGACACAGGTTTGAGTTTATCACGATAGATGTCGATGGTATAACTCATAGTTTGAAATGTGAAGAAAGAAATCCCTACAGGTAAAAGGATTTTCTCTGCTTCGAAATTGGACCCAAAAAAAGAGTTAGACCAATGAGCAAAATAGTTGATGGGTTGAAAATGAGTATCGAGTAAAGAATTAAAGCTTTCAGTGAAGAAATAGGCATATTTAAAAAATGCAAGTACAGATAAATTTAGAACCATACTCAAAGCCAGCCACCATTGTTTAGAACGCTTGGCAACAGCTGCATATATTGCCTTTCCTATCCAAAAATCGGTAAATGTGGAAAAAAGCAAAATGGTAAAAAAGAATCCGCTCGTTTTGTAGTAAAAGAAAATGCTGATTAAAAAAAGGAAAGCATTTCTAAGTGCAATTTTGGGATGGATGATCGAAAAAATGCCGAGTACTGCTCCATAGAATATCCAAAAGAAGAGCTGTGTAAATGACGCTGGTTTGTCAGGGTCATAAAGTAAAAAGTCCTGCAGGTATTCTAGGATGTTCACGCCGCTAAACTATTGATGAAAGTCTGCATTTGTTGATTATTCAGATTTACTTATCAATCTTTTTAGTTGAAAAAAATCATTTGATCATCCATATTTTTTCTTTTGCACAAGGACATAATCTTTTCTATTTGTTCTGTAGTCAATTGTTCTTTCCATCTGCCAATTCCACGATCTGATATTGCTTTATGCACATCTGAATGATGCGACAGATGATCATCTCCCAAGCTTTTGTCCTGCTTTTTGAGCATATTCTCCGAAAACTTTAACCCCGCAAAATCACAAATCCGATTCAATTCTTCGGAGGTATGATAAACGAGATTTTCATATTGAACCCGAAGCACAAGGTCGGGCTGCTTTTTCTCAAATTTTTTCATGGCTTTGAGTGCGTTGTTATATCTGCTAAAAGCTTGTTCTAATGTTTCACCAAAGTGCTTCATTCTTGAGGCAATAGCATCACGAACATCGCGAATTAAAAAGATGTAAACGGAATTTGGACTTACCGTATTCAACCATTCTGTCCACTCCACCAGCAATGGAGTCTTGTCGGCCACTCTGAGCCTATCAAGGCCATTAATTTTAGCATGAAAAAAGTGCAAAGACCATATTTTAAAAAACAAATTTTGTTGATGTATTGGAGTAGCTAAAAGAAATTGCCGGTACTCATCTGCATCGCAATTCCAGAATTCTTTTAACCCTGATTTTGAATAGATTTCTTCAATTTCATTGCATTGATTGAGCCAACTGACTTGTGGCTTATGAAAATGTGCAAATAGTACTTTTAATTGAAAATCGTCGGATTCTGGTGGAATGTGAACTTCAGATCCAGCCATCAATAAGCGTCTTAGCAGGGTACTTCCTGATCTTCCGGCTGATACGATGTAAAATGGTGATGGCTTCGTTAATTGTAAGGCATGATAAAAAGTTGCCGATTTTCGTTTGGCAAGATGAAGCCAATAGCGCTGCCGAATTCTATTTAAATAATAATTATTCAATTTTTGTTTGCCGCAGCGTATTTCTGCTCAAGGTAATTTCCAAAATCTTCACGTAAGGCATAACTGAGTAAGTCGGCCTGTAGCAAATAACCTGAAACGGTAAGATGAACTTTATCTTTCTTAGCTAATCCTGCTTGTTCCCATGCTCTAATAGAATCGAGGCCGCCCATAATATTGAAGAAATCCCAAACAGCCGCATTATGTCTTTCTGCTAATTTATACATGCTCTCTCTCACCAATAAAGCATTTCTATTTACTCTTTTTCTATTGTAATAGCTGTCATTATTGGTAAGAAATAGAAACTCCACATCTGGATTAGCCGATCTGAAAAGCGCAATAAGCTTATCATAATTTCGTTCGAATGCTTCCGGATTGAAATCGCCATTGGGCACATTGGCATCATTAATCCCAATTCCAAAAATCACCAAATCAGGCAGTACTTGTTTTAACTGTACTTCGAAGTTTTCACATTTCAAATAGGAGGGAACACTTGCCCCATTCACTCCAATGGCATTATAGGTAATGCCTTGATCATTATTAGTGAGTTGAATTCCGTTAATGGTAAAAATACCAGACCCTTCTTCATGTTTAAATATTCGAAATTTCAGACTATCACTCACTTGTGCAAGTTTAAATCGCGTCATACCGGAAATGAAATCCGTTTCTTCGCTTATTACTTGTAAGCTTGGGTCCAATTCCAAGCAATAGCCTGATTCTCCTGCATTATGAAATATTGCTACTTCGCTGAATTTATACAAGGAAGAATCGGTTTTTGTGGACCATATTTTTACCTCTGCAAGGGAATCTGAAGTAGAAGCATTGTATCCTGAAAGTCCCCAGTCGCAATCAACAGAATTCACGGCACATCGACATCCTTGCCAGTTCCCTGTAAAACTTGTCTTAATATTGGCAGGACCATTAGTAGATGCTAATTTATATGGAAAGAAAAAGCCGAGATCACCTCTTGAATTTCCCGATAGGTCGATTAGGTTTTCTTTAATACGATTGGACAATGTACCAGCCTGAACGTGTGATCCTCCTATGTGCAGAATATTGAGCGAAGTACTTCCTTCAAATAACATTCGCTCCAATTTTTCGTAAGTATTGTTAAGGGCAGATGCTCCTGGATGATGAAAGATAGAATTCAATTCGTATTGAATGAAAGGGTAGGAGGGTAGCGATGAGAGATCAATTAAATCAAATGATTCATTTGATTTGTATTGTGAGTAAGAACCTGTATTAAAGGCTGCTGATGAGCCCAAAATGACAAGTAAAATTCTAAATAATTTAGGTAAATATATCATTTTACTTTCCACTTTAAGTATTCTTCTTCAATAGATTGAAAAAGCAATTCTGAAACAGTTCGTGTGCCTTTGGGTGAAAAATGTACGTAATCCGGAGCCGCTAAGGGAGGGTCAGCCCCTACCCAAGTCGACATGGAATTCTGCCCACCCATTACCTCGTATAAATCCCAATAAGCAGCACCTTCGGCAAATGCAGCAGATTTTATTCCGTCTCTTACTTGCTCAATGTAAGGGTATGAAACAAATTTCTGTCCATCTTTATAAGCCATATCCGATGGGCCAACTACGAGAAATGACGCTTCAGGACATATCTGTTTTAATAATTTAATTTGTCCTGCAAACCACGATCCGTATTGATCAGCTTCTTCTTTGCTCTTAATATAAGGTATTGTATTTCCGCCAAATTGCAAAATGAAAAATCCCGGATTAACGGATTTTAATTGAGCAGTCAAAAGTGAGCGGTCTATGTTTTTAAATATAGTACCGGAACTACCTCGTAAGCCAATATTATCGACCATAATTCCACCGGAACCCTCCAATGAAAGTGCCCAGATATTTGGACTGTCTTTTCCTTCGAATTCAATTCTCAATTCAGCCGGAGTAGTACCTAAACTCCAGCGTTTTTCGGTAGCATTTCCAGGACTAATTATCTCGGAGCCAACTAATAATCCGGAATTGAAAATATTCACTTTTACAGAGTCTTTATTGTCACCGAGCCACATCCGCAAAGTACTGTAGGATCTGGCTTTTGAGTATCCAATTTTATTTGGGCGT
>JBDNHP010000160.1:0-2857 GCA_041688765.1 Flavobacteriales bacterium | reverse complement strand
GCGCAAGGCATTGACAACAACTGCAATGGCATTATTGATCCAAGCGAACAAGCTTTGAACATTTGTGAAGGAGATTTCAACAATGATGGTGAAGTAAATGTTGGAGATTTACTGTTGTTATTGGGTTCAATTGGATGCAACAATTCGTGTATAACCGATATAGATAACAATGGAGTAGTAGATACCAATGACATGCTGGTATTCTTTACTTTCTACGGACAAATATGTTAATATTCTTATAATCCTAAAAAAAGACTTAAGCTGTGCCTAAATCAGTTTAGGTCTTTTTCTTTATATCTTTATAACGAAACCACTCCAACCCCAAATTATGCTTCGAAAATACCTAGCACTATCTTCAGTTATCCTATTTTTAGGGATTTCAATCGATATTTTTGCTCAACAGAAAGCGCTATCTGTAGAACGCCCATGGAACGAGTTGATGCAAGATCATAACGTTAATTTCTATGATGTTCAAAGGGCTTTCAATGAGCATTGGAAAGACCGCGAAATTACCAAAGGACAAGGCTACAAGCAATATAAACGATGGGAAAACTTTATGGAACCCCGCGTTTATCCTTCAGGTGAGCGTTTTGCTCCCGACGCTGTTTACAATGCAGTGAAAGACCAAAAAGGTAAGAGCGCTATGCTTAAGTCAATGCTTGGAGAATGGACTTATTTTGGAAACACCTCTGTGCCATCCAATGGTGGTGGAGTTGGAAGGGTTAATTCAGTGAGAAGTACCGCTGCCGCACCTTCCACTTATTACGCTTGTGCACCTGCGGGAGGACTCTGGAAAAGCACTAACTCTGGTGGATCTTGGACAGTGATGAATACCGATCAATTAACATCTATTGGAGCATCAGACGTTGCAATTGATCCAACTAATCCAAATATTCTCTATTTGGCAACAGGAGATGGAGATGCAGGTGATACTTACAGCATCGGAATTTTGAAATCTACAGATGGTGGAGCCACTTGGAATACAACAGGATTAAGCTGGACAGTTACACAAACAGTGCGCACATCGAGGATTCTTATTCACCCAAGCAATCCTAATATTCTGATCGTTGCTGCAAGTAATGGTATTTATAAATCTACAAATGCCGGAGCTACCTGGACTAACGTTCAAGCTGGGAATTTCAAAGATTTAAAATTCAAGCCAAATAATCCTTCTACGGTCTATGCTACAGGAAGTGGTGCTTATTTCTACAAATCAACTAATACTGGTGATTCTTTTAGCCAAATTGGAAATGGTCTCCCAAATTCTGGTGTTAATCGCATGGCAATGGGAGTTTCACCAAATGATGTGAATGTAGTGTACATTCTTGCTGGAAGCAGCTCAACTTCAGGATTTTATGGATTGTATCGATCTAATGATAGTGGCGCAAACTGGACTCTTCAATCAAACTCCCCTAACATTTTAGGATGGAGTGAGACTGGTGCAGGATCAGGTGGTCAAAGCTGGTACGACCTTTCATGTGCTGTTGACCCCAATGATGTTAACACCGTTTACACTGGTGGAGTAAATGTTTGGAAATCAAGCAATGGTGGGGTTACTTGGACTTGCGTTGGACATTGGTACGGAGCAGCGGGAATTCCTTATGTTCATGCTGACATCCATGCCTTGGAATTTATTCCGGGTACTTCTACTTTACTCGTAGGTTCTGATGGTGGGGTATTTAGAACAACAAACGCAGGTAGTACTTTTTCTGATAGAAGTTCGAATCTGGAAATAGGGCAAATGTACCGACTAGGCTTAGCTCAAACCAACGAAAACCGAGTAATTACGGGCTGGCAAGACAATGGTTCCAACATAAGAAACGCAGCAAATAATTGGAATTTCGTGATTGGTGGAGATGGTATGGAATGCATCATTTCACATTCTAATCAGGATGTAATGTATGGAACCATTTACTTCGGGCAAATTTTTAAATCAACCAATGCTGGAGCCAATTTCTCAACCATTGTTGGTTCTGGAGGTGCTGGCGTTAACGAAGGAGGCGCCTGGGTTACTCCTTATATAATGGATCCGAGCAACTCAAATAATTTGTGGCTAGGTAAATCTACCGTTTACAAATCTACAGATGCCGGATCTACTTGGACCACTTTGGGAGCTATTCCTGGAGGTAGCATGAATGCTTTAGCAGTGGCTCCTTCTAACTCGGATTATATTTATTGTTCCAAAGGTGCTTCATTGTACAGAACCACGGATGGCAATACATTTACCGCAATCACCGGACTTCCAAATCTGTATCTCACCTATATCGCAATTGATCCTTCAGATCCTTTGCATTTATGGGTTACATTTTCAGGATTTAGCGCAGGTGAGAAGGTTTATGAGAGCACCAACGGTGGTAATTCCTGGACTAATTATTCTACAGGATTACCTAATATTTCGGCCAATTGTATTGTTTATCAAAATGGCAGTGATGACGGACTTTATATAGGAACTGATGCTGGAGTTTATTATCGTGAATCGGCATTTGCATCATGGCAACCTTATATGGAAGCACTGCCGAATGTGCCGGTTTCAGAATTAGAAATTCATTATTCTTCAGGACGCATTGTTGCTGCCACTTATGGAAGAGGAATTTGGAGAGCTCCCCTTTTCAGTTTACCAGCGCTGGATGCGGCTGTACTTGAAATTATTCAGCCTGAAGGAACCATTTGTGCTTCCTTAATTGAACCCCAAATTAGCATTTCCAATTTTGGAATTAATACCATCACATCCTTAGATTTTGAATACAGCGTTGCAGGTGGGCCTCTTAATAATTTCAGCTGGAATGGCTCATTAGCAACAGCTGACGTTCAATTAGTTTCATTTCCAGCTTTTGATGAGGGTGCAGGTAATTTTGAT
>JBDNHP010000159.1:0-7533 GCA_041688765.1 Flavobacteriales bacterium | reverse complement strand
AATAATTATATAACACTGATTCGCAAGATAATCAACAATTTTGTGGAGCAACAAATCAGTTGCAAACTAAAACTCTAAAATTATGTCTAATCAAAAAGACCAAAGCACTAATCAAAAAGATCAGAGCACACAGCACCAAGATCAGAATACTCATCAGAAAGATCAAAGCAATCATCCAAAAGATCAGAGCACTCAGCGTAAAGATCAAAGCACTCAGGACGAAGATCAGAACGATCACAGGAATGAGCATCCAACCGGAGAAAGTGTTCGTCAGGATCAAAGCAAACAAAAGCAAGTTCCTAATGCAGAGCGCACTCCGGGCAGAACCCATCAAATTGGGGAAGATGATGAGTCTGAAAACAAAAAGAGAGAAGTAACAACTGAAGCACCACGCAGTTCAACAGGTGGCACATCGGTAAACTCCCAAGAGGATTCTGAGGATCAGGGATCAGAGCGTCCTAAAAGAAATTAATTAAAGGAAATTTCGACCCCATCGAAATTATTTCATTTGGTGTTCAAAGGATTTGTTTAAGCAATTAAATAGCCTTGGCACCAAATGAAATTCCTTTTTTATTTAAGATTTAGCATTTGATTTAAAATCAGCTTCAACATCGCTAACCAGGCAAAGGAAAAGCAAAGAAGGCAGAGTAAATTGTTCCTGCTTTTTACTCGCTATATATTGAAATAATATAAATTCAATAATTAATGATTTAGAATCTGTGCTGAGTTAATTCATGTTTTTGCGCCTTTGTAACAAAAAAAATGCAATCTAAAGTACAGTTATAGCCTCTGAGGCGCTAAGTTTCGCAAAGTACTGGATTGCAACATCTTGCTTTTTATTAGAATCTCCCTTGCGCAACTTCCATTTTCCTAATTTCCTTGAAACATTTGCGCTGCAATTTCCCAATTTCTACCACAAAAAAAAGTGGCCCTTTCGGAGCCACTTTTATATTCATCAAGATTTTGCTCAAACCAGATCAAAACGATCCAGATTCATCACCTTATTCCATGCTGCTATAAAATCAGCCATAAACTTATCGTTAGAATCTTCACAGGCATAAACCTCCGCAATGGCTCGTAACTCCGAGTTAGATCCGAAAATAAGATCAACCCGAGAAGCAGTCCATTTTACTTCTCCAGTATTGCGGTCTCTTCCTTCAAAAACCATTTGATGATCATCCTTTGCTTTCCAAGTAGTTTCCATATCCAAGAGATTCACGAAGAAATCATTACTGAATGTTTCAGGACGATTTGTAAATACTCCGAGCGAGGATTGGTCAAAATTGGCATTTAATACACGCATACCACCAATCAATACCGTCATTTCCGGAGCTGTTAAGGTCAATAATTGCGCTTTATCCACCATCATTTCTTCTCCTCCAACCGCGTACTTCAATCTAGAATAATTGCGGAAACCGTCAGCTAAAGGCTCCAATACTGCAAAAGACTCTACATCCGTTAATTCTTGGGAGGTATCTGCACGACCAGGTGTAAATGGAACAACCACATTCTTACCCGCATTCTTAGCCGCTTGTTCGATACCTGCGCATCCTGCCAAAACGATGAGATCAGCCATAGACAATTTTTTACCATCCAACTGAGCGGCATTAAATTCGTCTTGGATTTTTCTTAGGATATCCAGCACTTTAGAGAGTTGAGCTGGATTGTTCACTTGCCAAAACTTCTGTGGAGCAAGTCGAATTCGAGCTCCGTTAGCTCCTCCCCGCTTATCTGATCCTCTAAAAGTAGAGGCAGATCCCCAAGCGGTAGAAACGAGATGAGATACAGTAAGTCCAGAAGCAAGAATTTTGCTCTTTAATGCAGCACAATCCTTATCATCAATTAATTTGTAGTCGATTGCCGGAATTGGGTCTTGCCAAATCAAATCTTCTGCTGGCACTTCCGGTCCGAGATAACGAACACGTGGTCCCATATCGCGGTGAGTTAGTTTGAACCAAGCACGTGCAAATGCGTCGGCAAACTGATCTGGATTATCGTGGAATTTTTTCGAGATAGGCTCATAAATAGGATCCATTCTCAAGGCGAGATCGGTAGTTAACATTACTGGCACATGGCGCTTGGATGAATTATGAGCATCGGGTACAGTATCAGCACCCATACCATGCTTAGGAATCCATTGATGGGCACCGGCCGGACTCTTGGATAATTCCCATTCGAAACCGAAAAGGTTCCAGAAAAAGTTATTGCTCCACTTGGTAGGTGTGCTCGTCCATGCACCTTCCAATCCGCTTGAAATGGTATGCTCACCATGTCCAGCACCATAAGTATTATTCCAGCCCAATCCTTGCTCTTCGATGCCTGAAGCTGCGGGTTCCGAGCCAATATATTTGCCCGGATCAGCTGCCCCGTGAGTTTTGCCAAAGGTATGTCCACCAGCAATAAGAGCTACGGTTTCTTCATCATTCATGGCCATACGACCAAAAGTCTCGCGGATATCGCGGGCTGCAGCAATAGGGTCAGGATTTCCATTTGGGCCTTCCGGATTCACATAAATCAATCCCATTTGCACGGCAGCCAGTTGATTTTCCAAATCTCTATCGCCGCTATAACGTTGATCATCGAGCCATTTCTTTTCAGAACCCCAATAAACGTCTTCTTCGGGTTCCCAAATATCTTCGCGACCACCGGCAAAACCAAAAGTTTTGAAACCCATAGACTCTAAAGCGCAGTTTCCGGTTAAAATCATCAAATCGGCCCAAGATATTTTTTTACCGTATTTCTTTTTAATTGGCCAAATGAGGAGTCGTGCTTTATCGAGGTTCACATTGTCGGGCCAGCTATTAAGTGGTGCAAAGCGCTGATTTCCCGTGCCACCGCCTCCTCTCCCATCTGCAATTCGGTAGGTTCCGGCGCTGTGCCATGCCATGCGAATAAAGAAAGGCCCGTAATGACCATAATCTGCAGGCCACCAGCTTTGAGAGTTGGTCATCAGATCAAATAGGTCTTTTTTAACTGCGGCCAAATCGAGGCTCTTGAACTCCTCGGCATAATTAAAGGACTGCCCCATAGGATTAGAAAGAGCAGAATGTTGACGAAGAATATTGATCTTTAGCTGATTAGGCCACCAATCGCGATTACCGGTTCCGGCTCCTGCGCTTTGTTTAATTGCGCCGCCTGAAAATGGGCACTTAATTTCGCTATTGGTATCGAACGTTGGGCTACTTGAGGAATTATTTTGATCCATTTTTATAATTGATAAATCGTTTTAATGCTTGATTGGATGCACGGCACAAGGTACAATGCCCCACTTCTAATTAGGGTCACAATTTACAGAAATTATGTTTCGATGCAATGTTATCTATGTTACAGACTTTGGAAGAAAACGACCTGATGCGTTCGAATAAAAACCATGAACTACTGTAAATGTTCGAATCTTGGAATAAGATTGGGCCTATTTTGGCATGGCAAAAAGCTCCATGCAAATGCAAAAAGCGTAAAACTCATTAAGGAATGGACGTGCTTTACTTTGCGTTAATTTGTGCCTCTTTGTCGCATAAAAGAAAATCCAACCTAAATTCAGAATTCGCCACGAAGAAGCAAAGCCGCGAAGATTCGCAAAGAAATATATGGCGCTTTCTAACTTGTGCGCAGAGAATCTGCTTTTACCATAAAAAGCTCAAATAAAAAACAAATTTAACCGAAGAGCGATTATACTAATTATTGTGTCTATTTTAAATTTTATCTTCGTTATTTGGATCACAAACTTTAATATTTTAGTTTTATTTATTGCTAGCAAATTATTCAACAAGCATCTCATGAAAATTCTCCTCACCGGAACTACCGGATATATTGCCCAGCGACTATTGCCGGTATTATTAGACCAAGGACATGAGGTGATTTGTTGCGTGCGAGATAAGAATAGATTTAATATCCAAAAATACAATACCGATAAAATAAGTGCAATCGAATTGGATTTCCTCAAAAAGGATACCATGCAAAATATTCCTGATGATATTGACGTTGCTTATTATCTCATCCATTCCATGTCAACTGCTACTGGCGATTTTGAAGAGATGGAGCAACAATGTGCCATCAATTTTACCCGCAGGATTAACGAAACCAGAACCAAGCAAGTAATTTATCTCAGTGGAATTATTAACTCCCAAGAACTCTCCAAACATCTTGCATCTCGCAAAAATGTAGAGGGAATTCTGGCCGATTCACGCTTCGCTCTCAGTACTTTGAGGGCTGGAATTATTGTTGGTTCCGGCAGTGCATCTTTTGAAATTATTCGCGATTTAGTTGAAAAACTGCCATTTATGATTGCGCCGCGCTGGCTCAGCACTAAATGTCAGCCCATTGCCATCCGAAATGTGATTGAAATTCTTTGCGGAGCCATTGCCAATCCCGCTATGTACTCTAAAAGTTTTGACATTGGAGGGCCGGATGTGCTCAGTTATAAGCAAATGCTATTGCGCTTTGCCAAAATAAGGGGATTAAAAAGGTTGATTTTAATAGTTCCTGTTATGACTCCTAAAGTTTCATCCTATTGGTTGTATTTTGTTACTTCTACTTCATACCGTCTTGCGCAAAACCTAGTAAACAGCATGAAAATTGAAGTTATCTGCCAAGCCAATAACTTGGCTGAAATGCTAGGAATTAAGTTGATAGATTACGACACCTCTATACGTTTAGCATTTGGCAAAATAGAGCAAAATCAAGTAGTATCGAGTTGGAAAGACGCCCAATCCAGTGGATTATTAAGCAAGGGATTGAGTCAATTCATACAAGTTCCAGTAAATGGCTGTTTTATTGACAAGCGTGAGTTGAAGGTAGAGAATAGCGATGTTTCTTTGTATAAAATATGGGCTATAGGCGGAAACACAGGTTGGTATTATGGCAATTCGCTTTGGAAATTCCGCGGTTTTCTTGATCAAGTAGTTGGTGGTGTTGGGATGAAAAGGGGTAGAAAAAGCAAGACCGAAATTTTTCCTGGTGATGCTTTGGATTGTTGGCGGGTTTTGTTGGTCGATAAATCTGAAAAACGACTGCTCCTTTATGCTGAAATGAAATTACCTGGAGAAGCTTGGTTAGAGTTTAAGATTGACCAAAACGACATACTTACCCAAACTGCTACTTTTCGTCCGCTGGGACTTTGGGGAAGGTTGTATTGGTATGCTGTTCTTCCATTTCATGGAATTATTTTCAAAGGAATGTTGAGTAAAATTGCGAAAGCATAGTTTTCAAAATCGCATAGCGCATTTCATGGATAATTAATTTCACAAAGTGCGCAATAAGCAGCAAAAAGGCATTGATGCAGTAAGTTTAGCGGAGAATATGGACTACAGTTTGGCCTTTTTTAAAGTTAAAACCGAGTGACTTCTCGGCAAACTGAGATCAACAAATAGTTCTCAACCAAACTATGATCACTCATTCTTTGATCAAATGCAAATACTCATCAAAGCCCACATCATTACTAATATGGCAAATATAATTACCTGCAGCCAAATGTGTTGTAGATGAGTGCAGGTGCAGTAATGGTCACTGATAGCACGCAACGTCCGCGTAAATCATAGAGACTAATCTGTTTAGCAAGCTTGGAGCTGTTTGAAATTTCTAAAAAAGTATGAAAAGGATTGCGCCCTATAATTACTGATCTCCATTCAGATGAATAATCCTCAACATTAACACTACAGTCGCATCCTGAACTGTGTTGAATAAAAAACAATGCTGGAATTTCTGTATCGGAAAAAATCAAATTGCCCGATTCTATATCAACACCGTTTAAAATAGGTTCAGTGCCAATGTAATAATATACACCATTGACCTGATCGATACATGACCCTGTATTAGAAGGTTTATGAAATCCGCTATTCCAACCTATGTTTCCCGGAATATGACTTAACATGCCATTTACGCGATTAAGAATAGCTAATCGCTTCAGTTCCTCATCAATATTTGCAAAAGTGCCAATTATATTTCCGCTCGCACAATCAAGCGCAAGATGTCCAAATACTTCGCCGGGAAAATTTTCAATTTCAGGATTATATGTTAAATCGCCACTCAACAAATTATATCCAAAAAGGCTGGAATTAGAAAAGAAGTATGTCTGCGTTGAAGGTTCCAAAAAAAGCCGGACCATCATACATAAACTGAGTTCTCAAGGCATCATTAAACACGATCTCCGCAACGAATGTTACCGGATCGAAACTGGCAATTTTATAAATAGAGGCTTCATACAACAATCCATACAATTTTCCGTCACAAGGATTAAATACAATTTTACTAAATATCCCATTGAGCCCTAAATCTTCATTGAATAACTGGCTTCCATCAGTCATATTAAAGCGGAGTATTTGATAACCCGTACAGAAATAATAAATCTAATTCGCTGGATCATTACAGGCATTCATATTCGCACTAAGTGATTCAAATGGCATAGTTCCGTATGTATGCAGAAAATTTAAATCAATATCATACTTAGCTAAATTCCATTCCTTTGAGTGGTACACCCCATAAATTTCGTTTTGAGCAAGCGCTCGAAAGGAGAGCAAAGTGATTCCAATACTCAAAAAGTAGTTCAAAATACGGGACAATACACACATACCATTTAGAATTATCTGTTTCACTAATTCCACTGTATAAATTATATTGAATTTTCTTCGACCTAACCCATGCTCAGAACTTATATTTAAGAATCCAATTTTAAAAGCTTATCTTAGCCTTAGAGACAGGTAAGCCAATCTAAATTCTGGACTTATATAATCCGTCTGAGTTCAGCTACAACGAACATCCTATGAAGATTTATGTAAAAAATATGGCCTGCGAAAGTTGTAAAGCTTTTGTGAGAGAAGCATTGGATGAGCTTGAAATATCGCCTGCTACAGTAGAATTAGGTGAAATAGAGACCAAAGAAGAAATCTCTGATGAGAACAAAATTAAACTGAATCAAAAGATCAAGACTGTGGGTCTAGAGCTTTTAGAAAAAAAGAAAGGGATTATAATTGAGAAAATTAGACAAGTTATGATTGATTACGTTTACAATTCAGACGAGAAACCTAATGTCAACTTTTCTTCTTTGCTCAGCGCAGAACTCGATCTAAAATATAACTATTTGGCAAATTTTTTTTCTGAAGTGGAAGCCACCACCATTGAACAATATATAATAGCCCTCAGAATTGAACGAATAAAAGAGTTAATCATATTTGGAGAACATTCCCTTTCAGAAATTGCCCATAAGCTTCACTACAGTAGTGTTGCACATCTATCTGACCAATTTAAAAAGGCAACAGGATTAACACCATCCCATTTCAAATCATTAAAGGAAAAAAGAAGAATTGCCATACAAAAGATTTAAATGCTGAACACATTTCGTCATGACAATAGACTTTAATTGAGATTTTTTATATTTTTATCTGGAAACTAATTCTTGGCAATTCCAGTGGTCCAATGTGATCTATTAAAAGTGAAAACTGCACTGGGATGTCAGTCTTAGCAAGGAACATGAAATAATCCAGTAGTTATGACAACAGATATTTTCAGACCCATCAAATTAGGAAAAGAAGAATTCTT
>JBDNHP010000158.1:0-6519 GCA_041688765.1 Flavobacteriales bacterium | reverse complement strand
ATCATTATTAGCAGAAAAATCTGAAATTGATGCAACAATGAAAATCAAAGGTGGATTTAAAATGGGCCCCTTTGAATTGATGGATTTTATTGGTAATGATGTGAACTATGCCGTTACAGAATCTGTTTTCAACTCCTTTTACTATGAAGCTAGATACAAACCCTCTCTCAGTCAAAAAAGACTGGTTGAAGCGGGCTGGCTCGGGAAAAAGTCAAGTAAAGGACACTATGATTATTCAATAGAACAAGAACCTGTAAATACAATTGCCAATGAAGTTCAATCTGAGGCGATTCTGCAGCGTATTTTGGCAATGTTAATCAACGAAGCGGTTGATGCATTATACCTTAACATTGCACATCGCGATGACATTGATTTAGCGATGACCAAGGGCGTGAATTATCCAAAGGGATTACTTTTATGGGCTGACGAAAAAGGGGCATCGCATTGGGTTCAAGTGCTCGATAGTTTGCACGAAGAATACCGCGAAGAACGCTATCGTTGCAGTCCTTTATTGAGACGAATGGCTAAATCAGGACTTAAGTTTTATTGAATTTTTCCACTTATTTTTTTCCACATTACACCAATGAAGGCAGAGGCAACAACAGCAATTGCCGTAAGAATCCAGGCATCGGTCATTTTATTGTAAATGAAGCTTCCGGTAGCAAATAATGCTGCATATACTGCTAGGCAACCAAGTAACATTGCAAGCAGTTGCATAGGCAATGAAGATGCATTGGGACCTGCAATACTCCCGTCGCTATACTTTTGCCAGGATTTGCCTTGAGGTTTTATTAGTTTATAAAAAGATTTCAATTTATCTTCTGAAGTTGGGGGTGTAATGAAAGTAAATACAAGCCAACCAAGGGTAGTGATTCCAACACCAACCAAGAGTTGAATTTCTGATGTCCAATCTGGTTTAGCAAAATGAAAAACCAAGGCCACTATAAAGGAAATGATCATACCTGAAATCTCGGTGTAGGCGCTAATCCTCCACCAAAACCAGCGCAGAATAAATATGAGTCCTGTACCCGCACCAATTTGCAAAATAATATTGAACGAATCCAGAGCATTCTCCATGGTTAACGCTAATAAGGCGGCAAGAGCCATCAGTAAAACAGTAATTATTCTACCGGCATTTACTTGCTTTTTCTGACTTGCATCTTTATTTACAAAACGCACGTATAAATCATTTACCAAATAAGATGCTCCCCAGTTGAGATGAGTTGAAAGCGTTGACATGAACGCTGCAATCAAAGAAGCAACAACAATGCCCATCATACCAACCGGTAGGAATTTCAACATTGCAGGATAGGCTAAATCATGACCAATTTTATCTGCCGGAAGTTCTGGGAATGCGTTCGACAGAGACAGTAAACCATTGGCTTCCAGACTCCCTTTTACTGCATTAGGATCAATATTCATAGGAAAAATGACAATTGAGGCCAATCCAATTAAAATCCATGGCCAAGGCCGTAGCGCATAGTGAGCAATATTGAAGAATAAAGTAGCACGCAATGCGTGTCGCTCATCTTTTGCACTAAGCATACGCTGAACAATGTAGCCACCTCCACCAGGCTCAGCTCCTGGGTACCAAACACTCCACCATTGCACAGCAAGAGGAATAATAAAAAGAGGAATATACATACTGGGCTTAGAGAAATCTGGCAAAAAGTTTATACGCTCGAGTACTTCCTTGTGCTGCATTAATCCACTCACACCGCCAATTTCTGGTAAATTCATCACCACTACACAAGCTCCTATAGAGCCAATAATTGCAATAATAAACTGGAAAAAATCTGTGAGGATAACTCCTCTTAAGCCTCCAAAAGAAGAATAAATTACGGTTACAACGGATGCAATAATTAATGTCTGCCCCGGGCTGAATCCCAAAAGTACACTGCCAATTTTAATGGCAGCCAAACAAACCGTTGCCATAATAACGACATTGAAAATTAATCCCAAATAAACAGACCTGAAGGCTCTGAGAAAAGCTGCTTCTTTGCCTGAATATCTCAGTTCATAAAACTCCAGATCAGTGAGCACTCCGGACCTTCTCCATAAACGAGAATAAACAAATACTGTCAACATTCCAGTTAATAAAAATGCCCACCATTGCCAGTTTCCAGACACACCATTCTGTCTTACAATATTGGCCACCAGATTAGGAGTATCGGCCGAAAAAGTTGTCGCTACCATTGAAACTCCCAACAACCACCAAGGCATATTTCGACCTGACAGAAAAAAATCTGCAGCGCTGCTTCCAGATTTTCTGGAAACAACCAGGCCAATCACCATGGAAATTATAAAAAATGCTATGATAATTGCCCAGTCTAGATTTTGTAATTGCATACCAACGGATTTGTTCAAAGTAAATAAAGCAATCAATGGATTTAACCTATCGCATCAAACCTTTTTCAAAATTCAAGGTCTGATAAAAATAAATGTATCTTTAGTCCATGAATTACAGACTATTAACACTTCTTTTCAATTTAGTATTGGCGGGAGTCTTCAATGCCAAAGCTCAATACACCTTTTCTCAGGATGTGGCTCCGCTTATTTACGATCATTGCACCAAATGCCACAGAGAAGGCGAAATCGGACCAATGCCACTTACCAATTATGCCGAAGTAGTTGACTATGCCGCTGCTATAGTTTATGAAATTTCAACAGGCCACATGCCACCTTGGAGTCCTGACCCTGAATATGTTTCATTTGTTGGTCAAAATGTTTTAAGTGACGATGAAATTGAAGTGATTCATCAATGGTACCTCACAGGAATGGCACAAGGCAATCCGGAACTTGAACCGGAACTGCCCGTTTTTCCGGAAGGCTCACAAATTGGTGTGCCTGATTTGGTAATCAGCATGGATCAAGCTTATTTGCATGAAGGAGATTATTCTGATCAATACCAAGTATTTGTGCTTCCTGTTAATTTGCAAGAAGATAAAGACATTAAAGCTATTGAAGTTCGTCCCGGTAATAGCAGCATTGCACATCATGCTATACTGGCGCTTGACACCACTTCAACTGCAATAGGATTTGATGCACTCGATCCTGACTATGGTTATGAATCTTTTGGTGGATTTCAGTTTGAACCTACTAATTCCTTTTGGACGGCTTGGGTTCCAGGAACAAGTCCTCAGGTTTATCCCGATTTTATTGGGACCAAACTTTGGGCTAATTCTAAAATATTGCTTCAGATGCATTATGGCCCAACAGAAGATGATCAAGAAGATCTGACTTCAATAAATATCTTTTATGCTGATGAACCAGTTAGCCGATATGCAATTACGTTTCCTATGAGTCCATATGATTTAGACGAATCGTTTTTTATTCCGGCTAATACAGTTAAAACATTTCATGGGACTTTGGAAGTCCCTGTTGATTTATCCTTGATGGGAATTGCTCCTCATTGTCATCTTTTGGGGCAAAGCTGGGAGGTTTATGCCACTTTCCCAGGGGAGGATACTATCCCGCTAATCAGCATTCCTGATTGGAATTTTCATCATCAGGGATTTTATACATATCCTAACCTCGTTCATATTCCAACTGGTTACACTGTTCATTGTATTGGCACTTACGACAATACCATAAATAACCCAGATAATCCGAATAATCCGCCCCAATGGGTTACTTGGGGCGAGGGTACGGAAGACGAAATGTATTTGTGTTACTTCACTGTTATACCTTATAATATTGGAGATGAAGAAATTTCATTGAGTCAGGAAGAACGAGCTCCAGCTATAATATCCCAAGAAAACCGACTTTTCTATCCCTATCCGAATCCTGCAAGTAGAGTGTTCAGTGTAAATTTTGGCATAGCAAAACCTGGAAGTCACAGCTTGTATTTGTTTGATATAGAAGGGAGAAGAGTTAAAACCTTGGTAGAGAGTAAATACTACGCACCTGGATTACATACTATTGAAAGTAGCACAGACGACTTAAACAATGGTCAATATATCTTGCAAATGATTGATTCGGATGGAAACATATTTAGCCGACCTCTATTAATCATTGATTGAGAATTCTGGGATTCTATATTACTCTTTTGATTAATCGAAGTTGATGAGTATAAACTCCGGTATCAAGATTATATATACCAATGTGATCTAAAGTATCAATTCTAACTTTTCCGGAAGCATGGATTATATCCATTGCTTTTTCGTTCCTACCTATTATAAGGCCTACGTGAGTAATTTTGCCGTCCAGATTATCAAAAAATGCTAAATCACCAGTCTGTGCCTGCTCTATAAATGGAACCATTTCTCCAATTTCGGCTTGTTGATAGGCATCTCGAGGTAAATTTATATTGTTCAAACTCATAACAATCTGAACAAATCCAGAGCAATCAATGCCCATTGGACTTTTACCACCCCAACGGTAAGGACTGTTCAATAATGATTTGGCAAGAGCAATTATAGAGTTTTCAGGAATTTCGGGGTCAAGCTTTACTCTTGAAAACAAATGTTTGCCAATTTCAAGTATCTCTCCTTGTTTAGGAATTCTGGAACCCAATGGCACTGGGAAAACGGATTGAGAAATTTCGTCTTTTATCCATTCAAAGACCCTTCTTGAAAGTTCAAGATTCGGAATAACGCTAAAATCGCAAGAAAGATGTTGCTTGCGATCAATCCAACACTCATACAGATCTGCGTTATTTCTTATAAGGAGCCATTTTGCTTCTTCTTGCAAAACCTCATAGACCTCACCAAAAAGTAACTCTGTTACCATCTCCGCTTTATCTGAAGGTTCTTTCTTACCGGGTATTAAAGCAAGGGAGCAAATTCCTGTTTCCATGCAGACAAAGGTAAAGCAAGGAGAAATACCCTCGATTTCAAGTTATTAACGATAAAAAAAATAATTTCATCGAATATTTTGCTTGTTTAATCGAAAACTTATATATCTTTGTCTTCGAAAAATGATCTTTAAAATAACTATTTATAATTCCGAATGCGGAACTCACTAACACTAATTCGCCTAATTTAAATTAAACCAAATGATGAGAAATGCTACCCTTACAGGTGGTTCGTCTAGCACGATTAACGCTAGTTCGATTACCAAGATTTCGCTGCTTTGCTTCAGCGTGATCCTTTGGATGCTGATGGGCATTCAAGTTTCCTACGGTCAAGTCAACTTCACCCCAGCGGAGAAGGCGGCAGGACTTGTTCCTCAACCTGTTGATGTTCCTTACTACGGATCTTATCCCTCAGTTCAAGGATCAATTCTTTCTGCTGAAGAAAGAGGTCTAGATGGATGTTACATTCCTCACGATCCTGAAACTTGGACTAACGCAGGCGATTTCCCTTGGGGTCAGTCAGATGACGGTTCAAGCGGATTGATAAATCTTCCTTTCGCTTTTGACTTATATGGAACTTCTTACAACTCCATGTTTATTAATGTGAACGGAAATATTTCATTTGGTTCTCCTTATGGAACGTTTTCACCAGTAGGTTTCCCAAGTGATGACTATGTAATGGTAGCTCCATTTTGGGGTGATGTTGACCTTCGTCCGGCTACCGGAGAGTTATGGTACAACATTACACCAAATGCAGTTTACATTAACTGGGTTAACGTTGGATATTATAGCCAAAATACTGATCTGCTTAACACTTTTCAGTTAATCATTACTGATGGAACTGAAGCTGCTATTGGAATCGGTAATAACGTTGCCTTTCATTATCAAGATATGTCTTGGACTACCGGTGATGCTTCTGGCGGAGAAGGTGGTTTTGGCGGTTCACCTGCAACTGTAGGTGTAAACGCTGGTAATGGCGTTGATTTCTTCCAGTTTGGTCGCTTTGATCATCCGGGTCTTGATTACGACGGTCCTGGTGGCAATGCTGACGGTGTTGATTACCTTGACTATCAGTGTTTCCAGTTCAGCACATCTGATGCTAACAATATTCCTCCTATCGCTCAAAATTTCCCGAATAACAATACTATTACACTTTGTATCGGTGAATCAGCGAACCTTTCATTAGGCTTTATCGGCCCTGAAATCGAGCAAACGGTTAGTGTTGATGTTAATGGAAATGGCTTTGATGGCTTAACTGTTAATAGCAATAATTCTGGTAACCCTGCAATCGTTAACATTACTGTTGACGCAAATGCTGAAGGTGTATATCAAATTATCTTTGTGTCTACGGATGATTATGAGAACCCTGCTTCTTCTACAATCGTTTTAACTGTTATTGTTGAAGATTGTGATGGCGGTTGTGATCCTTCTCTTAGCATTACTTGCCCTGATGATGTAACTGTTGAATGTGGTTCTGATTTGAGCCCTGAATTCACAGGTTATCCTGCAGTTATTGCTGAGTGTCTTGATTTTGACATTGATGTTGATTTCTCTGATGTTGTTGAATCTGATGACGCTTGTCATCAAGTAATCATTCGTACTTGGTATGTTTATGCTGGTCAAATGATGGATTTCTGCACTCAGGTTATTCACGTAGTTGATAGCGAAGGTCCAGTTTTCATCGACTTCCCTGCTAACGTAGAGGTTGATTGTGTTGAAGATGT
>JBDNHP010000157.1:0-3754 GCA_041688765.1 Flavobacteriales bacterium | reverse complement strand
TATTTTCCAGTTAGCGGCACCATCCGTAACTCTGCCCCAACTATGATTGGCTTGATTAGGAATAGCAATGGTGAAACTATCCAATATGTTACCGCCCTGATCATTGAAGAAAATCGTTTCGCCGTTGGTTTGAGTAATTCTGAAATTGGTTGCCAAATAGCCGTTCATTTCATTATCTAACTCAGAAGGACAAAGAATTACCAATCGGCCAAAAGCTGGAATACTTGATCCCGCTGGAAAAGGCCACTTTGTAGGATTGTTAGGATTATCGCTCAAATGATAGCCACTCAAATTAAAAGCGGCGTTGCTTGTATTGAAAAGCTCAATCCAATCTTCGTACTCTCCTGTTTGCCAATCGTTGTAATTGGCTGCACAAACCTCATTTAGAACTACTTGAGCATTTGCTTGATAACTAAAGGCCCAAAAAATACTCAATATGGCTACAATCTTTTTATTCATGCAAGATTTATTCTCTAACAATTATGACGCTTTATAAGCTGAAATGGTTGCAAAAAGAATGTATTTAGGTTCAACATTATTTGGGCAACAATCAACTGCATATCAACAACTCAAACAAAATCACTCAATTACTAATCTTCCCGAAGCAGAATTTTCGCCACTAATGCGATAAAAATAAGTTCCACTTACAAGATTCTCACGATCTATTCGGATTTCAGTTCCTTTAACCCCTACAAAACTGCGGACCACTCTTCCCGTAACATCTACCAATTCAATGGTATGCGCTGATCTCGCAGGATTGCTAAAACGAAGGGTGCTAAAATCATGGAAAGGGTTTGGATAAGCAGAAACTGCATTATCGAAGCCGTTTTCAGCAATTCCAACACTACTCACACAGCCATCTACTATGTAATTCAAGGTGTTGTGGTAATCTTCGTTCACAATATCTATAATCTCCGAAAGGCAAATTTGTTCCATCTCATTCATAAAATAAATCCTGCAAAGTGGAACCCATTCATAGTTTTTGGCGATGGTTGAATCTTCATAAGATAAGCCAATTACCATGTTTCCACCCAAAGCAAATGAAGGGTCAATGGGGTAATTTATAGGATCATATAAAGAAACCACATCAATAATTTCAATACCAGAAGTCACAAACTGATAACCTACAATTTTGTTGAATGGATTAAGAACATGGATGTCAAGATAGCTATCCAACCAGTTCACGTCGCCAATGGTAAAATACACAGAATCAAATGGATTGGTGATGTCATCTGCCGGGAAATCGCATTTGCTGTGCACGCCTGAACTGTCGGGGTGCTGATGTGCCACATTGTAGAATTGACAAAGCGCCATGTGAGCAGCATCGGTAACATTAATATCGTCATCCTGATTAAGGTCATTACAGGTAGTTGGTTCAATATCATTTCCCAAAATATGTTGCACATAACTGAAAGCATCAGCATACTCCTGCGCTCCATTTGCATCCAGATCACCCATTAGGGCAGTGCCGTTGCAGTTGCCATTGCAATCTGAAAGTGCCGGGCCATATTCAACTCCTTCACAATCCACAAAAACCGGACATCCTTCAACCATGTTAACTTCAAAGCCATTGCTCCTATCAATTTCTATACAAACCTGTGCCCAGTTATTATCATAACTATTTTCATATCTGCCTAATGCATCGGGAGTATAATCCCAATTTACGCGAACAATCAAAGAATAAATGCCATCTTCCACATTGGTCACATCTAACCATTGGCAATTGAGACCCGCGCCATAAATATCTCCGCAACCGGCTGAAATACCCATATTTCCACATCCAAATTGAGCAGTACCTCCGTCTGAACATTCCAAATCAAGCACGCAGAAGCCATTTTTAAATCCAATAGGAATCAAGTTGTTATTCAAATCAAATAAATCATAACGGGCATAGCCTTCGTAATGCCAGTGATTATGACAATTATCAAATTCGAATTGACCGGGATTTTGGTTTCCGGCTGGTCCGATGTAATAATCGATATCGCCAATATTCTTAATATGAGTAGTGAAACGGATGATTTCACGAGTCCCAAATCCATTTAAACAACCTTCATTGATGTAGCAATCAGATTCATTCACATCAAGCGTAGTGGCGTACAACGACGAGGTAATAGCTTGCTCTAAAACAATCAAATCAGGACCTGTACAGTTTGGATCGCCGGGGTAAATACAAGAACCATCATCCATTACTGCAAGTGGGGTGTAATTGCAACCTGATGGATCCATGCAACCCACCGGAGGACCGCTGAACGAAAATAACCAATTGATTACATTATCGGCGCAATCATCATTGGTATCTCCTACCCTAATATAATAAGTATGTCCAGCTTCTAACAGAGCATTTATTTGAGCCTGTTCACCGCATCCACCTTCATTATCATCAAAATAATTGCTCGCTTCATTGGTATCGTCAAAATTATTCATGTCGCAATAATCATAGATCCAAAGACGAGTGTCGCAAGTATTGGATTCACAAGTAGAAAGAAAATACATTCCGGTTACTTCGGGTGTAAACACATACCAGTAATTAGCCCATTGTGCGATGTGAGATCCTTCAATGATTGAAATAGGCGAAGTGCAAGAAAATCCTTCCGGACAATTAATATCTACAAATTCACCAAAGCCATAGTTATTGCCACTTGCTACCTCTACCCCATCAATATAAAGCCAGTATCCCCCTGGGCTAAATATACCGTCGCCGTAGCTATCATGAATACTAAACACGAGACAAGATCCTTCATCAACACATACTTGAGATCCTACAGAAGTACCTGAAACTAGTTCATTGTTATCGATGTCGCTGAGTTCCCAGGAAATCTCATTTGGATAGGCATCAGAAATGATTAGAATTTCTACATCCACTTCGCCTGCTCCGCATTGAGCGAATATAAATTGACTGGAACTAGCTAATAGCAAAGCTAGTATGCTGTTGTATAAGTGCTTCATAAATAAAATATCTTGCAGATTTGGCTAAAGATAACAAAACTTATGCTGAGCTATGTAAATCAGTTAACAAGGGACTATTGAAATGCCATGCATTAAAATTGTCCAAATAAAAGTTCTTTTAGTAATTTTGACGCAAATCAGAAATACAATGTCGGATCATCACAAAGAAGCAGAACAAAATGAAATAGGTGGACCTGTGCTATTGAGCATAGTATTGTTGGCAATTGCCGTTATCATCATTTATTTTTTGGGCTAATATAGCTCTGCCTTACATTTTCAGAAGGTTCATTTTCATTATTTGCTCTCTGGCAATTCAGCCGGTTCTAATACTAATTGCATTTCTCTGAGCAAATGCCCTGCTTTAGCGTACTTATCTATTACAAACAATACGTAGCGAATATCAACCATAATATTTCGGCATCTGTTGGGATCAAATAATACATCGCTCATGGTGCTTTCCCAACTGCGGTCGAAGTTAATTCCAATCAACTCCCCTTTTCCATTGAGCGCCGGACTCCCTGAATTACCGCCAGTTGTGTGAATTGAGCCGCTGAAACAAACAGGCAATTTCCCATCTTCATTGGCATATACACCAAAATCCTTTTTCTTAAAAATGTCAATCAAATCTTGAGGTAAATCGAATTCAGGATTTCCTGGTCGATATTTTTGTAAAATGCCATCGGAGGTGGTAAAGGGCAAATATTCTTCACCATCCCAAGGAGAGCTACCTTCAATTTTGCCATAAGCCAATCTTAAGGTAGAATTGGCATCATACCAATAGGTTTTGTCTGGAAATAATTCCATCAAG
>JBDNHP010000156.1:0-3275 GCA_041688765.1 Flavobacteriales bacterium | reverse complement strand
TGATATAATCCAGAGCATCTCTGCTGGCACCATGCACTTGAGGAATACATCGGAATGAATAGGGATCCTGCACCTGCGTTTTTTCAGATTTCGCTATTTCACTGTTGCTCAACCATTGCAAAATGGACTTCGCAACCGTTTTTTGACCTTGGTGTTTGCGGATATTCTGAATTTCGGGATGAAATGTTTCCAATCTACCGTTGTATGCGTCGAGAGACAAGGCCGCAATAGCATCAGCCCAATCCAATAACTTTTGAGTTTCAATTACGCAAAACGCTGCGATAGAATTCATGAATTGAGTACCATTTAACAAGGCTAAGCCTTCTTTTGGCTGAAGAATAACTGCTTCCCAGTTTTTACGCTTAAGCATTTCAGATGCTTCACTAAGATTTCCATTTAAGTCTCTGAATTGCCCTTTTCCGAGCAATGGCAATGATAAGTGGGCCAATGGAGCAAGATCGCCGGAAGCACCTAATGAGCCTTGTTCATATATAATCGGCATTAATCCAGCATTGTAAAAATCGAGCAGTCGTTGAACAGTCAAAACCTGAGCACCTGAATTGCCATAACTGAGGCCTTTCGCTTTTAGTAAGAGCATTATCCTCACGATTTCAGGAGGCAATTCATCGCCCATCCCACAGGCATGTGAAAGTACGAGATTAATCTGTAAATCAGTTAATTGACCGTTTGGAATTACAGTATTGCATAAAGCGCCAAAACCCGTATTAACTCCGTACATCGCTGCGCCACCAAGTGCGATGCGCTTATCGAGATAATCTCTGCAATATTGGATGCGACTTTTTGTGTCAGAATCCAGAAAAACCGGGGAATCTGAATCTAGAACAGACTGAAGATCATCAAGATTCAAATCTTCATTAAAGAGGATATGCTTCGTTTCCATGTTTGGCAAAAATAGTTTTTCCTGAGCACAACATTGATCCTTGTTATCTGCCGTTCATCATCTGAATAATGCAGAAGATCGAATATATAAACATTAGCCTTTATAAAGTCTTTATCTTTCGAGCTCAAACAAAAAACATTGTAATTATGCGAAACGCGTTGTTCTTGTTGGGTACTGCTTTGTTGATGAGCGCTGCTACCCTGCAAGCCCAGACCAACCGAATCGATTTTGTGGAGTACGACTTGCCCAATGGTTTGCACGTAATTCTTCACGAAGATCATTCAACACCAATTGTTGCCGTAACGGTAATGTATCATGTGGGCTCCAAAAATGAAGATCCTACCCGCACAGGAATGGCTCACTTTTTTGAGCATTTACTGTTTGAAGGCTCCGAGAATATTGGACGAGGTGAGTTCAGTAAATATGTAGAAAATGCAGGTGGAACGCTGAATGCGAATACTACCAATGACCGCACCTTCTATTTTGAAATTCTGCCAACTAATCAACTAGAGCTTGGATTATGGCTAGAGTCAGAGCGCATGCTTCATTCGAAAGTTGAGAATGAAGGTATAGAAACTCAACGTGAAGTAGTTAAGGAAGAACGTCGCCAAAGGATTGACAATCAGCCTTATGGCAATTTATTGGAAGAAACTATGAGCAGAGCGTACAAGGTGCATCCCTATCAATGGACCGTTATAGGTTCGATGGAGCATTTGAATGCCGCAACTGATCAGGAGTTTGTGGATTTTTACAAAACATTTTACGTTCCGAATAATGCGGTTTTATCTATTGCCGGAGATATTACGGCAGATGAAACCAAGAAATTGATTGCCAAATATTTTGGGGATATTCCGAAGGGAACTCGCGAGATTCCGCGTCCAACTCAAGCCGAGCCTGCACAAAAAGCTGAAGTTAGAGATATTGTTTACGGCAAAGATCAATTGCCATTGATAGTTCAGGCTTATCACATTCCGGCGCAAGGCACCTCTGATTTCTATGCTGTTGATATGCTCAACAAATTGCTTTCTGATGGAGAGAGCTCCAGGCTCAATCGCAGTGTTGTTGATGAGCAGCAATTGGCACTTTTCTGTGGGGCTTTTTCATTTTCATTGGAAGATCCGGGCTTAACGATGGCTTTTTCTATGGCTAATATGGGTGTAGAGCCGAAGCAATTGGAAGATGCCATGAATGCTGAATTTGTAAAAGTTCAAAATGAACTCATTTCTGAAAAAGAATTGCAAAAACTCAGAAATAAAATCGAAAATGATTTTGTAAGTGCCAATAGTTCAATGTCGGGCATTGCAGAATCTTTGGCTAATTACCACATGTATTTGGGTGAAGCCAATTTGATTAATACAGAAATTGAACGTTATCTGTCAGTTACTGCAGAAGATATCCGAGAAGCTGCGCGCAAATATTATACCCCAGAAAACCGCGTGGTACTTTATTTCCTTAACGATGAAAAAGCGGGTCAATAAGTCATGAGAAAATTACATTTATCATATATAATCCTGGCCACTGCGGCAATCCTCAGTGCATGTTCAGGCAGTCAAAAACTAGATCGTTCACAAGTTCCTGTTGCAGGTCCTGCGCCGAAAGTTCAAATTGGCGATTATCAAGTTTTCAGTCTCGATAACGGACTTAAAGTTATTGTGGTTGAAAATCATAAATTACCGAGAGTATCTTATCAGCTATCTGTTGATTATGATCCGGTGATGGAAGGAGAAAAAACTGGAATGGTGAGTATGACCGGCGATTTGCTTAAAGCCGGTACCAGCAATCGATCGAAAGCAGAAATTGATGAATCTATTGATTTTATAGGTGCAACATTAAGTACATCGGCCAACGGAATATTTGGATCATCACTAAAAAAACACAGCAATACTTTGCTTGAAATATTTTCGGATGTGTTGAACAATCCGAGCTTTCCGGCAGAAGAACTCGAAAAAACGCGCAAACAAACTTTGAGTGGTTTGGCTTCTGCTAAAACCAGTGCGAATGAAATCAGTTCAAATATTGTAAGTGCAAAAGTGTATGGGAAAGATCATCCTTATGGCGAATTGCAATCGGAAGAAACTATTGCTGCAATTACACGAGAAGATTTGATCAACCATTACAAAACCTATTTCAGACCGAATATTTCCTATTTGGTAATTGTAGGTGATATTAATTTAGATGAAGCAAAAACACAAGCAAACAAGTATTTTGCAACTTGGCAAAAATCAGGCGTACCTAAACATACCTACCCAAAACCGCAGGTACCTGAAGGCAATGAAGTAAGTTTTGTTCCATTAGCAGGAGCTGTTCAGAGCGTTGTTGATATCACTTATCCCGTGAATTTAAGTCCAGGTGCGCCAGATGCAATTCCATCTAG
>JBDNHP010000010.1:0-8222 GCA_041688765.1 Flavobacteriales bacterium | reverse complement strand
GAAACGAACTGATTATGAGGATAAACTGCAGCAATATGCATATTTCGCAGAAAATCATGAAGATCCTACTGTCCGTGGTCAAGCTAGGGATGAGTATTTAAAAACGGAGCGTTTGCTCATGAACGTTCATGATAAGCTTACGCCAAGCTTTTCAGAAAATATGAAATTCTTTATGCGATACCAAGTAGGTTGGATGTACTGGAGATATTTCATGTGGAATTTTACCGGTAAACAAAATGATATTCAAGGACACGGTGACATTATAGATGGAAACTGGCTTAGTGGTGTTAGTTTTGTTGATGAAGAGCGACTGGGAAATAGAGATCGCCTACCAAAAAGTCAAACCAACAACAAAGCATTCAATAAGTTTTACTTTTTACCCTTATTGCTCGGAATTTTTGGATTTATTTTTCAATTATTCAGAACTCCAAAAGACTTCGTTGTTGTTTCACTGCTTTTCTTACTCACCGGTTTGGCAATTGTAGTTTACCTAAACCAATATCCATTGCAGCCTAGGGAGCGTGATTATGCTTATTCCGGATCTTTTTATGCATTTTCTTTCTGGATGGGATTAGGCGTTTATGCCTTGTTTTATATTGCGAATCAACTGAAACAAAAAGATTTTATAAAAGTATTTGGTGTTGCCCTGGTAGGAGCTGCCATGTTGTATCTCATGGAAATGTTTGCCGGTGAAAATCATAATTTCTCCTACGCTATTATTTTCATGGTAGTGCTTGGTGCTGCTGTTTCGGGATTCCTTCAGGCCATAGGATTGTTTGTCAAAAAAGATACCGTTCAAGCCAGTATTTGCTTGCTGATTGCATTTGTAGTTCCTGGAATAATGTTGGCAGAAGGTTGGGATGATCACAATCGCGCAAAACGCAAAACCGCGGTTGATTTTGCCAAGAATTACTTAGATAGTCTTGAACCGAATGCTATACTTTTTACTAATGGTGACAATGATACATTCCCTTTGTGGTATGCGCAAGAAGTAGAAGGTTATCGCACTGATGTGAGAATTGTAAACCTGTCATTACTCAATACTGATTGGTATATTGATCAGATGAAGCGAAAAGCGTATGACTCTGATCCTGTTCCTTTCGGAATGGAAGAACAAATGTATAGACAAGGCACTCGAGATATCGTTTTACTTGATCACAGCCGCAATAAGAAGGACATTTTCATTGATTTGGGAATGGCTATGGATGTTTGTCTTGATGATACCAAGAAAACTACGGTAGGTGATGGTAAAGAGTACAGTTATTTTCCTACGAGAAAGTTCAGTCTTGCCGTTGATTCAGCACTTGTGATTTCTAATGGAACGGTAAGACTGCAAGACACAGCTAGAATGGTGGATGCCGTTACCTGGGAAATTAATCGTTCGTATTTATTGAAGAGCAATGTCATGATTCTTGACTTACTTCGAAATAACAATTGGGAACGTCCGGTTTATTTTGCCGTTACTACTGGTCCAGATGCTTATATGGGAATGGAAGATTACTTCCAATTAGAAGGATTAGCCTATCGTTTGGTGCCGATTAAGCAAGAGAAGAGCCGTAATCCGAATATCACCGGTGGTATCGCAGCTGACATTATGTATGATAATGTGATGAACGATTTCCAATGGGGAAATATGGAAGACACTACAGGTGCAGGGGTTTATATGGATGAAAATAATCGTCGTATGACCACCAATTTCAGACTTCAACTCAGCAATCTAGCTGAGCAATTGGAGCTTGAAGGTCAGAATGAAAAGGCTCTTGACATTTTGTATAAGTCGCTGGAAGTGATGCCTGAGAAAAATGTTCCTTATGATCGTGTAATGCTTCCTACTATCGAAATGCTTTATCAGTTAGGAGATAGCATTGCAGCAGGCAAATTGGCTGAACGTCTATTCGAAATTAATGAAGATGAAGTAGAATATTGGCTAACACTTGAGCCGCAATTTGCACTATCTGTTGACGGAGAGTACCAGATTAAAATGACTGTAAACAGCAGGTTGGAGCAAGTGGTAAACTTCTTTGATCCAACAAGCGATTTGGCCAAGGAACTTAGAGGCAGACTTGAAGATCTGAGCAAGAAGTTTGATGATAAGCAGGAATTGATGCGAAACCGAAAGCGCGGTTCTCCTGCTGATATGTAATGAAAAATAATTGAATATTTAATATTAAGGAGGCTGTTTCAAAAGATGAGATAGCCTTTTTTTTGTGAAATATGCTGTATTTATTTACATGTTGAGATAATAGTTGCAATATTAATTAATTGGTATTTATTATGTAATGCTGTATAGGTGTCTGTTATAGTCCAAATCCGTAATACTCCATTGTTCTATAAAAGCTACGCTAACCGTATTTACCAATCTTTCATATAAAATGGTTTGGACTTTATTATATGTAAATTTGGTATAACACAAAAAAAATGAGACCCGAATTCGGATCTCTTTTTATGGCAATATTAAATTTATTTAGTCTTGAATTATCAATTTCCATAAGCATCCTTACATGGATCATTTATTCCACTATATAAATCCCTGAGTGTGACAAAAAAAAGGGGCTCAATTAATCGAGCCCCTCATTGTAAAAGCCGCTTTCACAGCATTCCCGGAAAGGAAATCTTATTCAAATAAGTATTGTTCCTTATATCCTCTCGGAAACTTTACTTTTTTTCTAGTTTCAGAAAAGTACTTTTCCCAAAGTGGACCGCGCATATCGTAAATGTTTGACACTTCGATAGGCCTTTCATTTTGATTGTTTTCCATAACCTTTATTTTTCTTGCAGTATATATAAGACTATGGCAAATGATAAATGGTTGCAAGCACGCTGAAATTCTATAGTAGGCTTAGTCCTCACATGGCCTCTTGATTTTTGTTTCAAACACATCTATTTGAATTCTAATTTTTGAGAAGGGAAACAAACGTTTTAAACGAATTGAGGTATATTTAATTTGTGATTTTCGGCATACATGGAGTTAATGATGCGATGGAATCCTTGATTTTCTTATTTTAAGGTTGGAGTTATGTTGTAAAATCTTAGATCTCACTTGCATTGTTTACCTTTGTTGAGCATGAAAAAATTGGCCATTTTCGCCTCGGGTTCCGGCAGCAATGCGCAGAAAATATTGGAGTTTTTCGAAAATTCCTCGGACGTTAGCGTTGCACTTATTTTGTCTAATAGGCCTGAGGCTGGGGTTCTAGATAGAGCGGCCAAATTTAAAGTGCCTACTTATGTTTTTGATCGACAATCTTTGATGAATGCCGAAGTTTTAAAAGTGCTACAACAGCATGATATTGAATGGATTATACTCGCAGGATTTCTTTGGTTGATGCCAAGTAATATTTTGGATGAATACCCAGATCGGGTTATTAATATTCATCCCGCATTGTTGCCACAGTATGGAGGGGCAGGAATGTACGGAAGTCGGGTTCATGAGGCTATTTGGCAGAACGGTGAGCAAGAAACCGGAATCACTATTCATTATGTGAACAATAATTATGATGAGGGGCAGATTATTATGCAAGCCCGAACGCGCTTAAGCTCATCTGACACTCCTCTAACTATTGAGAAGAAAGTACATGAGCTCGAACATGCTTATTTACCATTCGTGATTTTGCAAACCATTCGACTTAAATCTCAAAATTCATGAACCTGAATTTTACCGAAATACTATCTGCTTTTTTAGTATTGTTTGCAGTGATCGATATTGTTGGGTCAGTGCCGGTAATTCTTACTATTAGGAGAAATTCAGGGCAAATTCAAGCCGGAAAGGCAACTTTGGTTTCGATGATCATTATGGTCATATTTCTTTTTTTGGGAGAACGCATCATTCACCTTTTCGGAATCGACGTTTATTCGTTTGCTGTAGCCGGTTCTTTTGTGCTTTTTGCGATTGCTCTCGAGATGATACTTGGAGTTCAGATTTTTAAGCAGGATCCCCGAAGTTTGCGATCGGCCTCTATTGTCCCGATAGCTTTTCCAATAATTGCGGGAGCGGGTACTCTTACTTCACTTATTGCCCTCAGGGCAGAGTATCAGGTGGGCAATATTCTTGTTGCTATCGTATTGAATGCCCCGCTAATTTATATTGTTTTGAGATCAAGCAGTAAAATTGAAAAAATACTTGGTGATGGCGGTATTGCTGTGTTGCAGAAAGTTTTTGGAATCATTCTACTCGCCATCGCTGTGAAACTTTTCAGTAGCAATATCCAGCATTTATTCAATCAAAACTAATGGGAATTGTTGCTTATACAGATGGCTCTAGTCGCGGTAACCCCGGTCCTGGTGGTTATGGAGTAATTCTGAGCATTGGAAAACATTACCGTGAAATATCTCAGGGATTTCAGCATACAACTAATAATCGAATGGAGTTAATGGGTGTAATCGTTGCGCTGGAAGCGATTAAAGCTCCGGGTGCAGAGATTACCATTTATTCTGATTCGAAATATGTGGTGGATGCCGTTGAAAAAAGATGGGTACTTGGTTGGGCAAAAAAGGGTTTTGTTGGCAAAAAGAATCCCGATCTGTGGAAACGCTTTTTAAACGTCTATCCTAAGCACAAAGTGAGATTTGTTTGGGTAAAAGGTCATGCCGGAAATCTTATGAATGAAAAGGTGGATGAGCTCGCTGTAGCGGCTGCCAAAGGCAAAAATCAGATCCCTGATGATGGCTATCTTACTGAAAACAATCAATTATTTAAAGATTGATCAAACTATAGCAGTCCATACTTGTTAATGCTATAACTACATTTGCACCGGATTTAACATTTGAATTTATGCGTACCGACTTATATCAAGGTCATGACTATTATTTGATGGATGAGCTTTTAAGCGATGAACATAAGCTCGTTCGCGATACAGCCCGTGCCTGGGTGAAGAAAGAAGTGTCGCCTATTATTGAACAGGCATTCGAAGAAGGAAAATTTCCTAAGCATCTTTTAAAGGGTTTGGCGGAAATTGGCGGGTTTGGACCATACATTCCTGAACAATACGGTGGAGCCGGATTAGATCAGATTTCTTATGGGCTAATTATGCAGGAATTGGAGCGATGTGATAGCGGATTGAGATCCACATCTTCCGTTCAAAGCTCTCTCGTGATGTATCCTATTTACAAATATGGTAACGAGGAACAACGCCAAAAATACCTACCCAAATTAGCCTCCGGTGAAATGATTGGCTGTTTTGGACTCACTGAACCTGATTTCGGTTCTAATCCTGCTGGAATGGTGAGTAATTTCAAAGATATGGGTGACCATTATCTATTGAACGGCGCTAAAATGTGGATTTCTAATGCCCCTTTTGCTGATATAGCAGTAGTTTGGGCCAAGGATGAAAGCGATCGCATACACGGACTTATTGTGGAACGCGGAATGCAAGGCTTTACCACTCCAACAATGCATGGTAAGTGGAGTCTCAGAGCCTCTGACACCGGCGAATTGGTTTTTGACAATGTAAAGGTTCCTAAGGCTAATTTGCTCCCTAATAAAAGCGGATTAGGTGCCCCACTTGGATGTTTGGATAGCGCCAGATACGGAATCGCTTGGGGTGCAATTGGCGCTGCATTAGATTGTTATGATACTGCGCTTCGTTATTCTAAAGAGCGTATTCAATTTGATAAACCAATTGGTGCTTTTCAGCTACAGCAAAAGAAACTCGCTGAAATGATCACCGAAATTACCAAGGCTCAATTGCTCACCTACAGATTGGGACAGCTTCGCAATGAGGGAAGAGCAAGTACAGCGCAGATTTCCATGGCAAAGCGCAATAATGTTCACATGGCAATTACAATTGCCCGTGAAGCTCGACAAATGTTAGGAGGAATGGGTATTATTAACGAGTATCCAATTATGCGACACATGATGAATCTCGAATCTGTTATTACCTACGAAGGAACCCATGACATTCATTTGCTGATAACCGGAATGGATGTTACCGGGCTTAATGGATTTAAATAGAGATTTAAATTAAATAGTTTGAAGGCCGTTTCTTAGAGAGGGTCTTTTTTTTGTTTATAGTGGAAGCCTTGCTTCAAATCTTTCTACAAACTAAGCTCAAAATCATCCGCATCATTCAAGGCCGGAAATTTCGCCCTGAAATCCTGTAATTCAGAATACGATAAAGTATAAGTAATTAGCCCCTCCTCATTTTTGTTTAGCTCGGCCAACACTTCACCTTTTGCAGAAATAACCATCGAATCTCCTGAATAATCATTGGCGTTAGGATCAGACCCTACACGATTTACAGCAAGGTTATAACTCAGATTTTCTATAGCTCTACTTTTATTCAAAATGATCCATGGGCCAGATCTTACAACCGGCCAGTTTGCTATGTAAATAAGTAAATCATAAGTAGCAGCGGTTTTTTGCAAATTATTTCTGCTCCACACCGGAAAGCGAAGATCATAGCAAATTAGCGGACAGATTTTCCATCCTTTCCACTCAACGATCAATCGCTCAGAGCCTGCTGTATAATGCAAATGTTCATTTCCAAATCGAAATAAATGTCGCTTGTTATAAGTGAAATAATTCCCATCAGGCTGAACCCAGTACAAACGATTATAATAGTTGCCTGAATCCTCCACTGCAATACTCCCACAAACACAAGACTGATAGTCTTTTGCAATTGTTTGCATCCATTTCAAACTATGCATTTCCGGGCCATGTTTTTCATTGCACTTTTCAACTTGCATACTAAAACCGGTACTGAACATTTCGGGTAATACAATGAGGTCTGTTGGGGCTTTTAATCCACGAAGTAATGATTCAAAATAAGCAGAATTTGCTTCAGGATTTTCCCAAATTATATTTCCTTGAATAAGGCAAACTCGAAGATCGTGGTTCATGGTTCAAATATAGGTTCTGTTATGGCATACTGCAAAGGATTTCCGGGTAGTATAATGCGATGCATGTCAGTAATTTCGAATTTGCCTCCTGCTTTATTCCAAACATAGGTTCGGAGAACATAATCTTGAAACCAAGGATCAATATCTGCCAAGCGCAAACCAATACTCAAGCTTTTATTGCCCGAATTAACTGCTTTTACAGAGTTGTAATAAACTAATTTATCATTGTGCATTATGCTTAAAACAATTTCAGTTTGCGGAGGAAAAAGGTCTTTAGCAATAACACTTATAATCAATTCCCTGTTGGGATGAATGTAATATAACTTATCCATCGTCTCAGTAAATGCCAATCCGAATTCTTGTTCAGGTTCAAAATTCAAATAGCCCAAAGCATTAACTCTGTCACCATTAAATTCAAAATCATCCGCGTTTCGCAGCCATGATTTAGAATCGACTATCAAATTGATATCGCTTTGCTTGGTATAGTAGCGTAAGTCTGAATTGAAATAGTTTTTTTGTTCCTTTAGTTTATAGCCCTTGCTGATTAGCACATGGTCAAATTCAGGCCCCGGAGTGTAGAATTGCATGGTTCTGCCCAATAGGACAACTTCAGGGTTTAGGTTTTGAATGTTTGTTCTGAAACAGGCAGTATCACAGGATTCTAGCAGCACTTCAAAATGATTCTGATTTATATCATTTTTGTCAGCAGAATAAGCGAGGTACTCCTCTACTCCGCTAATCATAACCAGTCCAGAAGCGGATGATTTCTTCAGAATTTCTTCTGCATCTTTTAGTACATAATCATATCCTGATTTGTACAAAATATCATAGTGCTTCCTTTCGAAAATTAATGAATAGGCTCCAATAATGCATAATGCAAATCCGACTATATGGAAAAGCACTTTGTGTCTGCGGGCATCAGCAATACCGAATAGAGCTAGAAATAAGAATGGAAGACTAAAATACAGTGATCGCTCCATTAGCACCGGGGCTCGTAAATGGGAGTATACTGACCCAATCACTATGGGAAGAGAAAATAGTAATAGCGCAAACAGCAAATACTTTTGAACCCATTTGAATTGCTTAATCGAAAGCGTCCATATCAGAATTACGGTTGTAACTAAACTGGTAATTAAAATAATGGAGTGATGAAATGTGAGTGAAAAATAGTTTAGTAAAAAATACTTGTCAGGTGCAGATAGCACAGTTACTATTCCGCCTTTTCCCAGTTGATGCAATGTTATTGGTAAGTGAGGTAAAAACAAAACAGCACTTGTTATTCCGGCAATTATAAAGGGTTTTAGCAATTTTTTTGAAGTGTAGAACAAGGCAATCCCACTAAAAATGACAGCTGATAGAAGCGAAAAATAATGGGTGGTAGCACAAAT
>JBDNHP010000155.1:0-4167 GCA_041688765.1 Flavobacteriales bacterium | reverse complement strand
AATGAAAACTGGTGCATGGTTGGCTATCATAGCACATCAGTAATTGCCGACGCTCTTGCCAAAAACATTGGTGGATTTGACAAAATTGAAGCTCTCGAAGCAAGTGTTAAAACGGCTTCTGTGCCATATTTCGATGGACTTGGACATTATATCAAAAACGGATTTGTTGCAGAAGATCTCAGTTCATCATCCGTTTCAAAAACATTGGAATATGCCTATGATGATTGGTGCATCAGCAAAATTGCCGAAGCTTGTCAGAATGATTCAATTGCAGATGTTTTTCGCAAAAGATCAGAGAATTGGCGAAAACTTTATGATGATAATATTGGCTTTATGCGGCCCAAAAATAGTGACGGAAATTGGAGGACAGAATTTGACCCAATGGACACTCACGGACAAGGTTTTATTGAAGGAAATGCCTGGAATTATGGCTTGTATGTACCGCACGAAATAAGTGCAATGATAAATTTGATGGGAGGAGAAAAGCGTTTCGTTCAACATTTGGATTCGCTTTTTGTGATGGAAATTGATGATAAATACATTGAGAAAAATGAAGACATCACTCGTGATGGGATTATAGGTAATTATGTACACGGCAATGAACCGGGGCATCACATTCCTTATTTATATAATTGGACCAACTCTCCATGGAAAACTCAGGAGAGGGTGAGGAGGATTATGAATTTGATGTACGGCCCAGATTCCAACGGACTTTGCGGCAATGACGATGCAGGACAAATGTCTGCATGGTATGTGTTTAGTGCTCTAGGGTTTTATCCCGTTTGCCCAGGATCTAATGAATACGCACTAGGAAGTCCAAATGTTAAATCAGCCAGTATCCAATTTGAAAATGGCAAAAAATTGAGCATTTTGGTAGAAAATCAGTCAGAAAACAATGTTTTTGTGCAAGAAATCGTGCTAAATGGTAAGAAATTGGAGAAAAACACAATTCTTCATTCTGACTTAATAGCAGGAGCAGAGCTCGTGTTCATAATGTCTGATAAGCCCAAAAAATGATTATTACGGAGGCTTAACTAATTTTGTAGCATGAGATGTCAGTTGATTTCGGTACTTGTAATACTGTTTTTATTTAGTGCATGTGGCAGTGAAGTTCGGCAAACGGAGTCTAAAATATGGGCGTCAGTGGCGGATACCATAATGCCCGAATACGCCACAGGCTTCAGAATATTACATTCAGATCAGGCCAATACTTTAGAACTTTTGGATACCTCGGGGCAAGTTGCCTACAGCATACACATGGAAAATTCCGCGGAGCCAAAACGTTTCGCTTGCCTGAGCACAACGCATGCTTCCATGTTGTTGGCAATAGGTATGGATTCTGCAATATGCGGAATGGCATTCGCCGACAGGGTGCTTGATTTTACCTTAAAATCAGCAATTGATAACGGTAGAATTGCAGATTTGGGTGATGGTTCAATGAGCTCAATGGAGAAAATTCTCAAGTCTCAGCCAGATATCTATTTCGTATATCCCTATGGCAATGAAGATTATTCAAGACTTGAATCCTCTGGAATCCAATGTGTGCCAATTTCGGAATATGCTGAATCTCATCCTTTGGGAAGAGCTGAATGGGTTCTCTTTTTTGGGGTGATGTCAGGTAAATTAGAAGAAGCACAAATGTATTTTTCAGATGTTGAAGATGCCTATAATGAAACACTGGAACGGGCTAGTTTGGTTGAATATAAACCGGAAGTTTTTACCGGAAGTAGTTATCAATCAGAATGGTACGCGCCATCAGGTGAAAGCCTCATTGCCCGTTTTATTGAAGATGCAGGGGCTCAATACAGTTTCAAAACACTAAAAGGTCATGATAATTTGCAGATCGAATTCGAAGTGCTCTTAAGCTATGCCAATGATGCCGATTATTGGGGCGAAGTGCTTTACGAACAAGGGAAGCCGGATATAAAACGCATTTTACAAGCCGAACCCAGACTCGCTAATTTCAAAGCATTCCAAAAAGGGGGAACAGGAGTATTTTATTGCAATGCATACGAAACGGATTATTTTGGAGATGGGGTTTTAAGACCAGATGTGATTTTGGCTGATTTGTTTGCCATTTTTCATCCAGAGTTAAGCATTGATTATCAGCCAACTTATTTCAAAAAATTAGCGGGAGAATGAGATCATCGCGCTTCGTCAGTATTCTTCTGTTTTGCTTGGTATCTCTCCTTTTTGTGCTTGAAATTATTTTCGGTTCTGTAGATATTTCGCTCGGCGAACTCAAAGATGTTTTAGTTGGAAATCAATTACCTGATCAGCGTAAATTTGTAAAAGATATAATCTTTGAAAGTCGCTTTCCCAGAGCACTTACTGCATTATTGGCAGGTTCGGGCCTTGCACTATGCGGATTGTTAATGCAAAGTCTGTTTCGCAATCCCCTTGCAGGACCTTCGGTGCTTGGAATCAGTTCCGGGGCGAGTTTAGGAGTGAGTTTGGTGATTGCTGGAGGAATAGGATTCGGATTTTCAAACGGATGGCTCAATCAACTGAGCATCAGTTTCGCAGCTATGATTGGGGCTTTTGCTGTAATGGCTGGAATTATAGCTATTTCCGTGAAATTACGAGATCATATTTCATTGCTTATATTCGGTTTGATGATAGGTTATTTATGTTCGGCAATGGTCACCATCGTTGAATTCGGAGCTAGTAAAGAGGCCATTAGAACCTTCGTTTTTTGGGGAATGGGAAGTTTTGCGGCAGCTACTTTTTCACAAATTTTGTTGATGGCCATTATTGTAATAGCCGGAATATTGATCAGCTTGGTGTTATGTAATAAGCTTAATGTTATGCTTTTAGGTGAGGATTATGCCAAAACTATGGGCCTTCATTTTTCGCAATTGCGATTGATAATTCTGCTCATTACCGGAGCTTGCACGGGAATTATAACAGCATTTTGCGGACCCATAGCTTTTTTAGGATTAGCCGTTCCGCATTTAGCCAGGGGCTTGGTTAAATCAGGCGATCATAAGTTATTGATGCCCGCAGTATTGCTTTCAGGCGCTGCTGTGGCTATGCTTTGCGATTTGATAAGCAGATTGCCCGGTTCAGATTACAGTTTACCTCTCAATGCAGTTACCTCTTTAATTGGAGCGCCAATAGTAATTGCCATAATATTCAAAAATGCCCGAATGAAATCCTGGTTCTGATGTCGAATTCCGTTTTGGAAATATCAAATTTGAGCGTGGGTTTTGCAAAGAAAGAACTCTTTAATGTTCCCAAGGCCTGCATAAAAAATGGAGATTTCATTGCTTTGTTGGGAGTAAATGGTTCAGGAAAAAGCACGCTGATCAGAACAATACTTGGATTGCACAAGCCGCTTTCAGGAGAAATCAAATTGAATGCAAAGAGGATTTCGGATTACAGTATTTTGGAGAGAGCCCAATATCTCGCAGCGCAATTCACCGGTAAACAAGGCATTCCGGGAGGATTTGAAGTAAAAACCCTGATTTCGACCGGCAGGCATCCCTATGATTTAGGATTTGGAAAACTTAGTTTGCACGATGAGCAAATCATAACAGGGAGTGCAGAAAGCCTCGGGATTTTAGAATTATTAGATCGAAAAGTGGAGAATTTGAGCGATGGCGAATTTCAAAAAGTGATGCTAGCAAGGGCTTTAGCGCAAGATACCCCCTTCATTATTCTAGATGAACCCTTTTCGTTTTTGGATTATCCGGCCAAAAAAGCACTCATGGCTCAATTAAAATCGCTTGCTCAATCCGGCAAGGGAATTCTGTTCTCAACGCATGATCTCGAAATGGTGGTTCCTGAAACAAATCGCTTCTGGATTTTTGATAAATCGTATGATAAACAGCATGTTATGAGAGAAATGGATCATGTTGAAATCTACAAAACCGGAATATTAAAAAAGGCCTTTAATTTCGACCCCGGTCTATAAAAACAATATTCCTAAAAACAGAAAATCCCGTCTGAAACGGGATTTTATGCTTGCTTAACCTAATTAACCTAATGCCTAATATGAGAAATACTATTTGTTCTTTGCTTTAGAAACCGTTGTTTCTAATTACTATTACGGCAGCAGTCATGGAAAGGTTTCAAAAAAAATATGTTTTTTTTAAATTATTTTTAGAGTGTTGATAATCAGTAATATAATAGCTCATATATTTTAGTGAAATGAAGTTTTGGCTT
>JBDNHP010000154.1:0-3259 GCA_041688765.1 Flavobacteriales bacterium | reverse complement strand
TCATTGATAGAATTGCGAATGGAAATGGCGGGATCAATTCCCGGACGACGATCCGCATTTGAATTTAGTTCAGCACTATAACCCATGGGCAATGTAAAAATCTCTTCAATTTCGAAATACTCCTGGCTTATTGTTGGATTGGTATGGAGGATGTAATTGTATTTTAAGGCGCCTTGGCGAAATTCCATCATTTTGTTTACACCTGGAACGATGTTTTCAAAAACGAGTTGCTGGCGATCCAGTGTTGCCGAAAGTGCCGTTTCTGCACCAATTCCATTCACATTCAGCGTAGATGAAAACCTCAGTCCCTGATCTCTTATTGTTAATTGGAATGCTGCGTCTGATCCAACAGAAACGGGAATTTCTTGTTGAAAAGCATGCCAGTTTCCACCTTGAAAAGTGGGCCGGATATCAACGGCTTGCCATTGACCGGTTTCATTTTGATAATTGACTGCTTGTACACTTGAATACGCAATTTTTTTTCCATCCGCTGCGATGTATTGAGAGGAAAACTCCTTTCTCAAATCTTTAACTTCTGTCCATCCCTCGCGTTCAACTTTGCTGATGTGAAGTTCAGGTTGATCCGCTCCGGTTGGAGTTCCAATCATAAATGCACTTTCATTTTGAGCGAAAAAGCTCAAAGAATAGCTAAGAAAAAGGACAATTGACAGGACAAGTCGCATGGTTAAGGCTTTAGTCAAATGTATGAAAATCTATTTTACTTGAACTAGTTCGAACTACTCAAGCATGGATTAACTTTTTCTAAAAACCAAAACTCTATTTATTCCAAAGCAATACCACCTGAAATTCAAGTGGTATGCATTATCAAATCAACTTGTGAGAGAACAAAAAATGCGATTAAAAAGGGTGAAGCTTTACCCGTGCAACAGCATCTACATGCAGATATCTAGAAAGTAAGCTTCACCCAGTTTTTAGTTTTCAATCTTTAGATAGTCCAAAGCAGTTACAAAGTTCCGAACCATTTTTTAAATAAAAGACGGGGTTTTCCCCGTATTTTTAGGGTATTTTACCCGGTAAGCTGTTGATAACTATGGTAAAAAGTAGCTTAAAAAACTGATAATGAGACTTTTAGTTTTTTATGAATAGGAAATAGCGTTAATCTTCTGATTGTCAATGCCTTATGTTTTATTGCGCTCTGAAGCCTCAAAAGGTCTTCAAAATGACATACTTAGCGCTAGTGACAAAGCACATTGGCTGCCCAAGCAGCCATGAGCAATTCAGGTTTGGCTTTTGCGCTAAAACCCAAGCTTTGTGCATAGCCAGTTGCCGCTGAAAGCAGCTTGTTGGAAGGGTAGGAGGGATCAGAATTATAATCGAGATCAATTTGAGCTACCCGCAATTGACAAAGTGAATTCAACTCATTGGCCAAAAATACCGAGCGCTCAATTTCTCCCCAAAGTTTAGTCCAGAGATCATCAATCTTTTTTACTTTTTCCTTTCGGTATATAACGTGACCGCCTTGACGTGGGTGTCTGAAAACTATCGCCGTTACATATACCGTATGATTCTGGAAATTTTGACTGTCGCAGCCAATATGAACTTCCACTTCCGGATGCGCACGAACATAGGTTCGGGTGTATTCAAACACCTCAACCTTTTCCCCATTGTTCATTAATTTAAATTCCATATCCAAGCGGATGAAGTTACGAATCCAAATTAGAAAGTTCGAAGTTAGTGCTTGGAGAATATCAACAGGTTATCAAGATGTTAAACGATAGGTAGTTTGAACTATTCGCTGAGCTTAATGCCTAATAATAAGAATCTCTACTATCAACCTAAATTTAGGTGTAATTTTTGACGATCATCACCTTTTCCAAAAACAAATTACAATTCTAATCATCATACAAAATCAATTCTGAAATAAAAGAATTATTATGAATTTTGATGATATAAGAACACACGTCTAATGAATTAAAATAGTTCCAATTAACTTTTGAATGGTTATAGCTCAAACAAACATTTTAGCTTATTATTCGTTCTGGATGACTATAAATAGTGAACCTATCATCGCGGCAAAATCCCAAAAGGGTAATTCCTAATTCCTTGCAGAAATCAACGGCAAGACTAGATGGAGCGCTAACAGCAGCGAGTATAGGAACTCCGGCTGTAAAACATTTGGCTACAATTTCAAATGATACTCTGCTAGAAACAAGTAAAAAAGAGACATTTAATAAAATATCATTATTTATAGCATATCCAACAGCTTTGTCTACAGCATTGTGTCGACCTATATCTTCTTTAATTACCAATAATTCTCCTTTTTTGTCGAAGAGTGCAGCAGCATGACTTCCCCCGGTCAAGGAGTAAGCATGTTGTTGTAACTGCATTGTATCGAACATAGATTTAATTGATTCAGTGGGCGCTCTGAAATTATCTTTTAACTTTTCACCTTCTGGAAACTGCAATTCTTTCTTGCCACAAATCCCACAAGATGAAACAGAAAGCAGACTTCTGCCATTCAGATATCCATCTCGCAAATGGGAAGTATCAATATTCACATTTAATTTCCGAATGTATTCTAAATCATCACGATCAATAATTTCAATAGGCAGTTCCGCTGGAGAGCGATATATGTCTTCGGCAAAAAGCAATCCACGCACCAGCTCAGCCTCGTTTCCGGGGCTGTGCATGGTGGCTGTGAAAGGTTTGTTGTTAATGTAGATTTCTAAGGGAACTTCAATAACGAGATTGTCAAATACACGACTCAATCCTTCTGAATCATGCTTTATTCCCTCGTATTGATTTTTATCCATCTTTTATGACAGTCCGGTAATTACACCATTTGCATCTATATCCATACCTTCTGATGCGGGAACATCTGGTAATCCCGGCATACGCATCATTTTACCGAGAATTGGAATTATAAATCCTGCTCCTGCCGAAATTTCGAATTCACGAACGGTTACTCTAAATCCAGTAGGACGACCAACTTTAGTTTCATCATCTGAAAATGACTTTTGAGTTTTGGCCATGCATATTGGCAAGGCTTGTAAACCTAGCTTTTCAATACGTTTTAAATCGGTTTCAGCTTTGTTATCGTAATCAACCCCATCAGCTCCGTATATCTCCTTAGCTATTCGCTCAATCTTTGTTTTAACCGGAAGATTCCAGTCATAAAGAGGAGTAAATTTGGCGGGCTTCGCATCAATAGTATTAACAACAGCATGCGCAAGCTCAGATGTTCCTTCACCACCATGTGCCCAGCCTCTGCTTACAATTGCTTTCAACCCAAGAGCAT
>JBDNHP010000153.1:0-5665 GCA_041688765.1 Flavobacteriales bacterium | reverse complement strand
CTCCATTACTGGAATTGATGAAGCCGGAATAGCTGATTCCATAGGCCTTATCTGTGAATTGCACGGTGTTGTTCATGGAATAAATATGCGTCCCCAAGGACTTCAGTTTACCCTCATTGATGAAACAGACGGAATAGGCGTTTTCTCAAGCGATCAGAACTTCGGATATACTCTTATTGAGGGGGATAGCTTGCATATAATTGGCACGATTGAGCAATTTAACGGTCTAACACAAATTGTGCTTATGGACCTCAGCTACATTAACTCCGATAATCCATTGATGGTGCCGGATTTCGTTACCTCATTGAACGAATCAAGCGAGTCGATTCTGGTGAAATTAAAATGCGTTGAGCTTGTTGATCCTTCTCAATGGACAAACACCGGTTTTGGTTTTAATGTTGATGTAAATGATGGGGCTAATACCTACCAATTGAGGATTGATGCTGATACAGATGTTTTTGGAACTCCTGCTCCGGATGGTCGCTTTACCGTAATTGGGATTGGCGGTCAATTTGATGCTGATTCTCCTTATGATAGCGGCTATCAATTGCTTCCGCGTTACTTGGAAGACTTTACGGAGCCTATTAATGCCACTTATGAATTAAGTGGAGATCTGAATGGGCTGTGTTTGTTTGGCGCAGAAGGATCTTTAGGGAATACTACGTGGTTAGCCGATACAGATGGTGCAGGAAATTATTCATGGGAGTTCTCTTGGGCTCCTGATGGTTTTTACTCAGCGGAAGGACAAGAAATTGATTTCTCATTTGATGACAATGGGATTTTAGACTGGTCCATCCAAGAAATGACAGTAACGCTATCGGTTACTGATGAGGAGAATTTGTGCACTGCAATTTCTACAGTTACTTATTGTGTTGATTTCCCTTTGAATATTTTTGAATCTACCGCGTTTGTTTCTGTTTATCCAAACCCATCAAATGGCGTATTTAGTATCCAATCGTCGCAGTTTATCAAGACTTTGGATGTTTATAGCTTAGATGGCAGATTGCTGCTTAGTAACAAGATAAATTCCAACCAGAGCGATCTTGATTTAACTCAATTGTCAAGCGGTGTCTATGTTTTGGATTTAAGCTTTGAATCGGGCATGAAGCGCAGAACAACTTTGATTAGAGAATAAATTAAATCGGTTTAAGAAATAAGGGTCATTCCTTAAGGGCTGGCCTTTTCTATCCATTATACCGTTTAGGTGTCTGTTATAGACCAATTCCGTATTACTGCATTGGTCTATAACAGTTACTCTACCGGTATTTACCAATCTTTTATATAAAATGTTTTGGATAATATTATATGCAGATTTGGCATAATGCATACGAAGGTTGAAAGAGAAGTGGAAAGGAATTAGAAGGGTTGAAAATGGCTGCTTAAAATGCGGTTGATTGCATATCAAATTGATGTGCTGATTTTGATAGAGATTCAAAATCAATATTTGCGGTCAATTGAACATACTTCCTGAGCACTCGCCCACTGGGGATTCGCCCCCCGCCCTAAAGCGAAGCTAGGCATTTCAAAAAAGGAAGCCGTTTATGTTGACGGCTATTCTGATTTAGCTCCGCTTTTTGTGACTCAAAGAGTTGATTATCAGTTAAAAAAAAATGATTAAAAGAGTTATTGGAAGTGCAAAGTGGAGTGAATTTTTTAGGTCTGATAATCAATGACTTGTGAATATCAAAAAAGCTTAATGATGCTGTGATACTTTTATTCGGCGAGAATCGTAAATCTCGTTGGGTGTGAGGAGTGGTATGTCCCAATTATTATCGCGAGAGGGATATGAAATGCTTAACAAGCAGACTCAATTATGCATCGCCAACAGTTAAAATCAAATCAGAATATTATTGTTGATCCAACAGAATTCATTCGCAAACCGTGCCATACATCGCCAACAATGAAAGCAAATCGTTGCTGTTTATGAGCCCATCCCCAGTTAAATCCCCAATACATTCATTGCATGGGTTTGATAAATCTGCGAGATCGCTGAGCCCATTGTTATTAGTATCATAATCAATTGGGTCAGTGAGGGTTTGAGTAACTTCAGCAAAATCTGTAATTCCATCATCATCGGTGTCTTGATCAAAAGGATCGGTTCCTAAATCGATTTCCTCTTCATCTGTGAGACCATCTTCGTCCAAATCACTACAAGCATCGCCAATAGCGTCGTTATTAAAATCGGCCTGATCAGGATTGGGCGTTTCAGGACAATTATCACTACCATCTTCAATTCCATCACCATCCGAATCAACTGAAGGTAATCCGATGCTGAAATCTGCTACAAGCGGGAAATGATCTGTAAGTGTTTCTGTATCATTTAGTTGTAATCCGTAAAGAGCGAGTCGGGCAGGAGACATTACCTCCGTTTGAAGGGTGAAAGATTTTTCTAAAGTACATGCCGCATCCGAATAAATAATAAAATCGAGTCTTCCGGCTGGGAAATTACTGTTGTCATTTCTCCAAGTGTAAGCCATGTTTTTGTCTGTTTGCAGAGGAATAGCGTCTGTGAATGGACTGTTGTCCCAATCGGGAAGTCCCCCGGGGCCATAATTAATTTCATCCTGAACATCACCAGTAAGTACCGTTGTGAGTTGTTGTGCCCAACCAACTAAATTGAGGTCGCCTACTAGTGCAATGGGAGTGTTTTGGGGCAGAGTAAGAACTCCTCCTGGACTTTTGGCGTCAAGCACAAATTCGATAAATTCATCAGACTGATCCTGTCTTGCTGCATCTGCCGTGCAACAGTTGAAATGAGCGGCAACAATCAAAAAATCGTGGGTATAGGGAGCGGGTAAATCAATCAAAACCCCATATTGTCTGTCCAGATATGACCATGTACCATTAAAAGGATATTTGGAAGCCACTATCATATCATAATCATCTTTGGTGGTGTACCAACCCGCAGGTGTGCCGGTTGGAACCCAGCTATCCATAAGAGTTTTAACTGCGGCGGCTGAGGTGTTGGAGGCCTCAGAGAAACAATAAATATCTGTTTCTAGTGCATTCAGAATTCTTTGAAACTCATCAGCCAGAGAGCCATTTGTGAAGGCCCCATTAATATTAAAACCACAAATCCTCAGAAAAGATTCACTCTCTTTTTGGAGATTTATGAGGGGGTAGGTGGCAACCGGCGTGTCATCAAAAGTGTAGATAAAAGATGTTCCGCTATTGGGAAGATAATCGCCACTTTGTTGTTCACGAAACAACACTTTCATGGTATTCCCAATGAAGGTTGGGTTTATGCCATTTGGAAACTCATTTCTGCCTATTGCAATTTCGAATTCGTTACCGGTAACCGTAGGTAAAACCCGGAGACGGATATCGGCAAATTGCACCTGACTATTTGGGTTGTAATTAGCAAACACTACACGGGAAAAGAAATTGATTCCGATTTCCGCACCCATTGATGGGGCAGCACTAAAGCCTGTTTGAGCATTATTATCGGTGTCTAAGTACAGATAAACCGAGTGATTTACGAGATTATCAGTTAAATCAATTTCCTGATCAACTTTTAGTCGCAGGTATAGAAAATAGGCATCATTGCTGACCTGGAAATCAAGTAAATCAATTCCATTTATATTTTCCGGACTATCGCTTAAACCGCTTAATTCCGGAACCCAGTCATCAAACAGCCCATCAATAATTATAGGGGCGGATTGAGCGATTAACGAAGCTGAAAAAACAGAGCAAAATAGGAGAAGTAAGACGAGTTTCATTAAATTCGGAGTTAAAAAAAGGGAGACGATATCACCTCCCTTTGCGGCATGATTGCCAAAACTATACAATCCTTTTGATTAGTCTTCTGTTTCTGCTGAAATGGGGGCAAAAACGTAAACTTTTAGGTCAAACTTAACTGGGCCATGACTCATTAAGCCGTCAGCAAATACCCGAATAGCTTTGTCGGCCATGAGTAAATTCTTAATACGATCTATAGCAGAGGGATTAAAATAGAGCAAGGTTTTGGTTGTTTCCTGACTTTTATCGAATAAAAGTACTCCTCCGGTTGATGAGAAAACGTCAGATGATGTAGCCGAGAAGGGGGCAAAGCCAATTTCAGCATCAAAAGTGATATCCTCCGTTCCCGTATAATTTTCAATTTTATAGGAGATTGATTTGATTTTGATGTCTTTAATATCATCAATATAGGGAGCCAAATCTGGATCATCGGCTAGATTAATAGCTTCCATTTCATGATACGGAATGTTCATTCCGGTATCCGTTTCATCAACTTCAAATTTCACTGAGAATTCTGAATTAAACGTTACCGTTTTGATTTTGTCGCAACCGCCAAATAGCAAGGGAATTGCAAGGAGGAAGGCAATCTTTGTCATACAAATTATTATTGATCAGTTAAATGTGCGCTTATATCTAACTCTGAATGAGTATTTTCCGTATATCGATAGTACAATCCACTCATTGCGCCAAATATAAATGCATTGGTACATCCAGTAAATGACATTTGTATAGCATAATAGATGATAAATCCCAAGATTGGGATTAAGAGCAAAATAAAAGAGAGGAGCGAAATTATGAGTGAAGCAATCAGGACAGCTGCTACAAAAAGAATTCCAGCTAGAGCGAGTTTTAAGGACCTGCTGAAATCGATTTTTTGCATGCTGAAGGAAATGGAATCCGAGATACTCAATTCCCCGTGAACTAATGCCGGCGCGGCTAAAATAAAACGCAACATAAAGATTATAAGAACGAGGAAAACAAGCACTCCTCATGACCAATGTGCAAAATATCCGATTCCGATGCTAATTGCAATGGAAAGAAGATATACTACAAAAAGCACGAGCGATAAACCAATGAGCTGTCCAAATTTTTTATCGAATCCTTTACCCATCACCGTCCCTAATTCTGCGTTTCCGCCAACAATTATCGCTTGGTTTAGTTTGAAATACACATTGGTAGTCCAGCTTCCAAAGAGCAACATGATAATGAAGAAAATCGATCCGCCCAAAATGATGCCGGTAAAATCGCCATCAGCACCTAAGAATGAAAACATCAACTCCGGATTGTCGCGAATTAATTCTCCATAACCTTCAGGATCTTTAATTAACTCCTTGAATGAATCGAAATTGAAGACCGACAGAATTAAAGGAATGAAGGCAATAATTGACACAATTACCTGGATCAAATAGATGATCACATATTTCCACCAGGTGGATTTTACCAAGCGAAACACACCGCTTAGGAATTCGGCTTTAAATAGCTCTTGATAATCACGCATTTAGATTGGTTTTCATGATTTAGGGGATGAAAATAATCATTTTTCATGAATCATGCTTCTAGTTGTAGCTTTGTTCAAATTTCTAAACAATGGCTAAGGCATACATTAAGCGGTTTTTGGGCTACTTTTTTAACGGTGTTTTAATTTCTGTTCCCCTTGTAGTTACGGGCTATATTTTGTATAAAATGTTTATATTCTTCGATAGTGTGATCCCTCTTGAAAAGAAACCACCTGGTTTAGGATTGTTGATTTTACTCCTTTCTTTAACCGCAATCGGAATTTTGGGAACCAGCCTCATTTTTAAGCCATTCCATCATTGGTTTAATAAGTTTTTGGAGCGCGTTCCATTAATCAAAACGATATATAGCACGTTCAATGATTTGGTTGGAGCTTTTGTTGGACAAAAGAAGAAGTTCTCCCGCCCTGTAT
>JBDNHP010000152.1:0-1648 GCA_041688765.1 Flavobacteriales bacterium | reverse complement strand
TCTCTCCAGCTTGTCCTGTAAATTTTCAAACATAGTATAAACGCATTATTCAGAAGAGGCCAAAGTTAAGAAATACCATGCTTGGGAGAAGGAGGTAATAAGGCAATAATAAATGCAAGGACTTTAATGTTAAAGATTATTCAAAATGAGGCAATTACAAAAATGAAGTATTATGCTCTCAGATGATGAAATTCAATACATTTTTGAGGATAAGAGCTTAATATTCATTAGATTAAATGCCGATAAGCAATGCTTATTAAGTATTTCAGCGTCAGTAAGAAGTATAAAGATCGTTCAGAAGGGCGGAGTAATCAGTTGCAGAAATTGTTGCCGTAATTTGTTCGTCACGGCTGATATTTGTGAAAGCATAAGAATTAGACAATGTGCCTTCTGCTGTTTTCTCTGATTCCATAAAACTATTCTCTTCTAACAAGCTAATACCGATGCTCAAATCAACATCATTAAGCGATTCCGGTCTATTCCTACTAGGCATATTAGGATATGCAATTTCTTTGGAAATGAACGCTGCATCCAAAGTATTTTCATTTTCTTCCATTATCTCCTCATCACTTTCAACAACTTCGACACTTTCCGTATCTGCCGCATTTAAATCAATCTCAGTAATCGCTTCTTCTGTTTCTAAATTGTCCTTTTTATTCTGTTCTACAGTCTTTTCAATGCGCTCAGCCATTCTGCCTTTTTCAGTTTCACCATTCAGTAAAGGGTTTAGAACAAAAAATGCAATAATAGCCACCGCCGCAATGGGAATCAGTGCTTTACCCCAAGTCATATCGCCTACAAAAGGATTGAGGGATTGCCACCAAATTGCCTTTTTGGTTTCAGCCGCTTTGAATTGTTTGATCAAGCGTTTGCGAATTGCCGGATTGGGTTTAATGCTAGTCCTCACTTCACTGATCTCAATAATTTCCAGCAACAGGGCACGCATAGACTCATATTCTTCAACTGAATCAACGTGTTGCTCTACAAATTGCTTTTCGTCGGGCAGCAACTGATCAAATGACTTGTTCAACATTAAATGCTCCAAATCTTCGGGTTCATATTTATGCTTATTGTCCATTTTCTATTATTTAAATAAAAACCAAAGCACAGAAATAATGGCTATTCCGGCTAAATGTTGGTATGCTTTTAGTCTGGAATTTAGATCCTTAAGTGTGCAAAATAGTCGTGATTTAACGGTTCCTTCCGAACAATTAAAAATCGCGCTAATTTCTTTAATACTCATTTCCTCCTGATAGCGCATCACAAAGGTTTCTCGCTTGAGTTCTTCTAATTCCTGCAATGCTTCATCAAGCTTTTGCTTAAAAGTCTCCCGATCCATTTGGGTCGCTTTAGCAGGGCTTTCGCTAAATGCAGAATCCGCCCTAATATCTTCGTGAACCCTCATCCGGACTTCTTTTGCTCTGTATTCATTTTTACACATATTGTTTGCGATAGAATAGAACCAGGTTTTAAAATTTCGCTCGGTATTGAAGGATTCAGGTTTTTCGGCCAATTTGGAAAACAAATCCTGCATCATATCCTGCGCCTTTTCTTCGTCCCTTCGCATCATGGTAAAAAAGTAGTTTACCATTTTGCCGGAATAGCGATCATAAAGCGCAGCAAAAGCCCGATCATCCCTTCGGTTGAT
>JBDNHP010000151.1:0-10118 GCA_041688765.1 Flavobacteriales bacterium | reverse complement strand
TCCCATTGGCAAAGGTCAGCGCGGAATGCTAGTTGCACAGCCTAAAACCGGTAAAACTACACTCCTTAAAGATGTAGCAAATGCCATCGCTCAGAATAACCCTGAAACCTATCTAATCATCCTCTTGATTGATGAAAGACCAGAAGAAGTTACGGACATGAAGCGAAGTGTGAAGGCGGAAGTAATTGCTTCTACTTTTGATGAGCCCGCAGAGCGTCATGTAAAAATTGCCAACCTCGTTTTAGAGAAAGCAAAGCGAATGGTAGAATGTGGACATGATGTTTGTATTCTGTTGGATTCCATTACTCGTTTGGCCAGAGCCTACAATACTGTTTCCCCTGCTTCAGGTAAAGTACTTACCGGTGGTGTGGATGCCAACGCTTTGCACAAGCCAAAACGTTTCTTCGGAGCCGCAAGAAACATTGAAAATGGTGGATCACTTTCGATCATTTCAACAGCGTTAACTGATACGGGTTCTAAAATGGACGAGGTAATCTTTGAAGAATTTAAAGGTACTGGTAACATGGAATTGCAACTGGATAGAAAGATTTCGAACAGAAGGATTTATCCTGCTATCGATATTCTGGCTTCCGGCACACGTCGTGAAGACCTGCTTTTGGACAAAGAAGTTTTACAACGCATCTGGATTTTACGCAAACATTTGGCTGATATGAATCCAGTAGAGGCCATGGAATTCATCAAAGATCGTATGTCTAATACTATGAGTAACGAAGAGTTTCTGGTGTCGATGAATGGTTAATGCAAAACACCTTGAGTTTTAGTCTATGATTGGAAAAATGGGGTATTTGGCAATAGCACTGGCATTTTTATGGCTGCTATTGCGATTCTTGGCATATAAAGCCGGTTTGGGGCAAATGGCTTTCCATATTGGCGTATTGCTGAATATGTTTTTCTTAGTTATTATTCCGTTTGTAGCTCTCCGCCGAAGTATTATTCAATCTACTGAAAGACAGTCGTTTATTGTAGATTTACGCAGCGCTTTACGTCCGGGGATACTTTATGTAATTATGGTGACGGCTATGATCTATGTTTTTTATCAATACATCGACCCGGGTTTTACCCAATCTAAGCGTGATATTGCGGAAAAGCAATTGATGGAATATGTGCCTGATGAAGCAAGTTATGCAGCTATTCAGAAAGATGATATAGGCTTGAAAGGTATTAGCAGGGAACAATATTTAGACAAAAGTCGTAAAGGTTTTGACATGATCTATGCTACTGGCTTGCAAACCGGAGGGAGTTTCATTGCTTTAACTTTCACGAGTATTATTTATGGACTAATAATCAGTATTCTCTTGAGGAAAGTTTTATTCAAAGTATAATAAATGAAATAAACAGGACTCATTATCGTTTTATACTTTTGTTCAAGAAATCATGAGGAACCTCCGAGCCATATTTATCTTTCTTTTGTTTGCTTTTAGCATTGAGGAAGGCTTTGCGCAAAGAAGCAAAGGAGGAATAAATTTGCCAAAATTCGATATGAAGCGCTATCATTTTGGTTTTATGCTGAGCACTAACAGTTCCGATTTCACGATGACCCGCAGAGCGGATTTCACTTTTAATGACAGTCTTCTTTCTATTGATAACATGCGCCAACCGGGATTCAATCTGGCGCTTTTGGCCAGCTTCAATCTTACCAAAAACGTAAACTTTAGATTTATTCCCGGATTGAGTTTCCAAGACAGAGCTCTCAACTATCGCTTTCTGAATAGTTCGGGCAAGGTTAGTGAAACATCAAAGCGTATAGAATCGGTATATCTCGATTTTCCATTATTGTTAAAACTCAGAACCAACAGAACCGGCAATTTTGCTGCTTATGCCCTTATTGGTGGAAAGTACAGTCGTGACATGCAAAGCCAAAAAGATGTAAATCAGGCTATTGAAGATGAACTCATCTTAAAAATAAAGGACATCGATTATTCTATCGATGTAGGCGGCGGATTTGACTTTTTCTTGAATTACTTCAAATTTGGTGTAGAGCTTAAAACTGCATTTGGCATGCCCGATTTGCTGATTCGCGAAACTCACCGGTATTCTGCTCCAATAAATTCACTTCGAACCCGCACCTTTGTGCTTTCCTTCACCTTCGAGGGCTAAGCGTTTAAAAACGTATCTTTGGCCATAGGCCTATGCGAATTCCTACCCGAAATACTCCGCGTTGGATCATCTTTCTTGCTGATTTGGGCTTTAGTATTCTGGCCCTCATTCTGGCTTATTTTATCCGTTTTGAATTTCAACCTCCCTGGTTTGAAGTCGCTCTGGCGCTGCGTTTCGTTTGGATATTCATTCTGGTTCGGGCCTTGTCATTCATCATCAGCCGCACATACGCCGGCATAATTCGATATACCAGTACAGAAGACACCAAACGCATTTTTCTCACTTTAGGAGCGGGCACCATAGCTTTCATTATTCTAAATCAAATTCGATACAGCTTCTTTGATGGCGTTTATTTCATACCAAATTCCATCATAATCCTAGAGTTTTTACTCAGCCTTTTTGCAATGGTAGTAAGCCGAATCGCGGTTAAATTGCTTTATCTTGAACTGAAGGATAAAAGCCGTGATAAATCGCGGGTAGCTATCTATGGTGCCGGAGAAGCTGGATTGATTGCCAAACGCACAATTGATCAGGATGCGGGTGCTAAAAAATCGGTTGTTGCTTTTCTGGATGATGAGCCTAAAAAAGAAGGTAAAAAGCTTGAAGGAACAAGTATTTATCATAGTTCCAGAGCAGATGAGATTTTTGAAAAAGAAAAAATCGATGAACTCATTATCAGTATTCAAAAACTACCTAAAGATAAAAAACATAAAATGGTTGCCGCAGCATTGCGACATAATGTGCGCGTGCTAACAGTTCCTCCAGTAAAGAGCTGGATCAATGGCGAATTGAGCGTATTTCAAATGCGTAATATTAGAATTGAAGACCTATTGGGAAGGGAGCCGATTCTTTTAGACAACAAAAACATCCTCGGATATCTGGAGGCGAAAACCATTCTGATCACCGGCGGAGCAGGTTCAATAGGCAGTGAATTAGTTCGACAGATTGTTCATTATCATCCGAAAAAAGTGATTGTTTTCGATCAGGCTGAATCGCCTCTGTATGATTTACAGCAAGAGTTACAGCGCAATGGATTAGGTCAGCAATGTGAATTTACCATTGGTGATGTGAGGCAGGAAGATCGGGTTCGTCGATTATTCGATTATTTCAAACCAAATGTAGTTTTCCATGCTGCGGCTTACAAGCACGTGCCATTAATGGAGGAAAATCCAACAGAAGCTGTGTTGGCCAATGTAAAAGGGACCAAAGTGCTGGCAGATTTGAGCCATGAATATAATATTGAGCGCTTTGTTTTAGTTTCAACGGATAAAGCCGTGAATCCAACTAATGTGATGGGAGCCACCAAGCGCGCTGCTGAAATTTATGTTCAATCCAGAAGTCAAATTTCTAAAACAGCATTCATTACCACGCGCTTTGGAAATGTACTGGGATCAACGGGTTCCGTGATTCCACTTTTCAAAAAGCAGATTGAAGAAGGGGGACCAATTACATTAACTCACCCAGATGTAACTCGTTTTTTTATGACCATTCCCGAAGCCGTACAACTCGTGTTAGAAGCAGGAGCCATGGGTAAAGGAGGCGAAATTTTTGTTTTTGATATGGGCGAATCAGTGAAAATTATTCACCTTGCTAAACAAATGATCAAGCTTTCAGGATTGGAAGAAGGTAAGGATATCAATATAGAAGTCACGGGCTTGCGTCCGGGTGAAAAGCTCTTTGAAGAATTGCTGACGAACGAAGAAAATACACTTCCTACCCATCACCCAAAAATACTCCGAGCCCGCGTTAGGGAAGGAAATCCTGAAGAATGTTCTAAACAAACCGATGAACTCATAAGCTTGTTCAACGCTCAGAACAATGAAAAATTAGTGAGAAAGCTGAAAGAAATAGTTCCCGAATTCATCAGTAATAATTCCGAATTTTCCAGATTGGATGATTAAATTTGAATACTGAATTAAGCCAATGACCATCGATAAAAACATAGAGATTGCCAATCTTCAGAACGAAATAGGCAAATACATAGGAATGGGCAACAATAGTCTTGTTTTCAATTTCGATGAAATGGGAAATAAGTTTAGCCTCCATCTTATTACCGTGAATCCGCGTCACAACCAAAGCTTTTTGTTTCACAGCTCTGAGGGTCTTGATAAAACGGATGCTCTGAAGAACATGCTCAGCTACGTGAAAACGCATAAGGAAAAAGAAAGTTCTTATACAATCCAATGGAGTATTAATGGTGAAAACAGCTTAAATACCAGCTATTTCAGTGCTAAGAACATCATGCATGCACTTGATAAGCTATACTACGACCGGGATCCAAATGCTATAACTGTATTTAGTGTAATCTTGAATCCCATCAGTTAATGGCTGCTGCGGATACGAATGACCGCTATTACACTCTAGAAGTCGCTTCTGAAGCCATATATCGCGTTAAGGGGAGTAAATTTATTGGCTTCGCTTATCCTGTTTTCTCCGAGATGGAGATTAAAACTCAAGTCGATTTACTGCGGAAAGAATATTTTGATGCAACACATCATTGTTACGCTTGGGCGCTTGGAGCAGATCGCAATAAGCACCGTGAAAACGATGACGGAGAACCCTCTGGATCGGCAGCCAGGCCTATTTACGGCCAAATTTTATCCGCAGGACTTTCCAATGTTCTGATTGTGGTGCTGAGGTATTTCGGAGGCACAAAACTGGGAGTTTCAGGATTGATTGACGCCTATAAACTCGCCGCGAAAGCCTGCATTGAAGAAGGAAAAATTGTAGAACGATTTGAAGAAAATATAATCATCATTCGCTTCAGTTATGCTGAAATGAATGTTGTAATGAAATTGGTGAAAGACCAAGAACTTCAGGTGATTGATCCCAAATTTGATCTGAGATGCCAATTGCATACCAAGATTAAAAGATCTAAATCTGACGAATTATTGTTTGAATTAAATAAACTAAAAGGAGTAGAAGCCGAAATCGATTTTTCATAAATTTGATAATTCAATTTTCAGAATCGAATTCAGCCATGTAACTTGCAGCCAAAGCATCAATATGCGAAAAACACATTTAATAACAGGTGCGGCAGGATTTGTCGGCAGGAATATGGTTAAACGACTATATTCTACAACCAATGATCAATTGGTATGTATTGATGATCTCTCCGTTGGAACCCATCCATCAAAGTGGTTCAGTGCTCCCATGATTGCAAGCGGTCAAGGTTGGAGCATTCATGGCAATGATGGAAGGGTACTTTTTTTGTACAACGATATTCGTGAAACACTCAAGGAAATCAATCATAACCATGATGCATGGAATCCTGTTTCTGATTTCAAAGTAGAACACATTCACGATGTATTTCACTTTGCTGCTATTGTTGGAGGAAGGGCTAAAATTGATGGGGACCCTATGGCTGTGGCCCTAGATCTCAGTATTGATGCCGAAATGTTTTACTGGGTTTGCAAGTATAAACCAGAGCGTTTTCTATATCCGAGTTCCAGTGCAGCCTACCCCGTTGATTTGCAAACCACTGAAAATGCTATTGCCCTTAGCGAATCTGATATTGATTTCGATAAAATTGGCAAACCAGATATGACCTATGGTTGGAGCAAATTGACTGGTGAATATCTCGCTCAGATTGCAGCTCAGCATTATGGCGTAAAAGTGACATGTATTCGCCCATTCTCAGGCTATGGCGAAGATCAGGATTTGACTTACCCTGTTCCTGCAATAGCAGCAAGAGCAGCCAAGCGCGAAGATCCTTTTGAAGTTTGGGGTACCGGGTATCAAGGCAGAGATTTTGTGCATATAGATGATGTACTGGACTGCATACTTTTAGCCATGGATCATATTCAGGACGGAACTGCAATTAACATTGGAATGGGCAAATTGACCACATTCAGAGAAATCATTGAAATATTTTGCAAACTGGCAGGATATCAACCTGAAATTAAAGCATTAACAGATAAACCCGTTGGTGTTCATTCCCGTTACTGCAAAATGGATTTTGTGGAAGAACGTTTGGGTTGGAAAGCAAAGATCAGCACTGAAGAAGGAATGAAACGAGTTTACGAAGCCGCTCTTGCACGGATCGAAAAACAGCTATGAATAAAAGTGTAATTGTTTGTTTCGGACCGGGACCAAAATTTAAAGGAGGTATTGCCAATTACAATACTTCATTGGCTCTGGCACTTGACAAATTTGAAAATAATGAAGTTCATATTGTTTCATGGACGCAGCAATACCCTGCCATTATTCCTCGAGAATTTGTAGACAAAAGCAGTAAAACAGATCATTTAGAAGGAAGCAGGGTTCAGGTAAAATACATTACTAACTACAACAATCCATTCTCTTGGGCTGAAACTGTTGGATATATCCGATCACTTAATCCTGAAAAAGTAATTATTCAATGGAGCATTGCTCTGCAGGGTTTGCCTTTGGGATACATTGCCCGCAGATTAATGAAAGGCGGGAAGATTGAAGTTATTTTTGACATGCACTTTGTGGTTCAAAAAGAAAATTCAACTATTGACCGTTTTTTAACTAAATGTGGAATTAAAAAAGCGAGCACCTATATCGTACATGCCTTAAAAACATTTGAAGAACTGCAAGAACTCTTCCCTAAAAAAACATTTCAATTAAGTACTGATGGAAAGCGTAAATTGCCCGGGGAAGATGTGCTCAAACTGTTCCACCCTATTTACAATTTGTACAAGCCCGATCCTGCATTCGATATTAATGCAGTAAAAGAAGATCTAGGACTTAAAAAGCATGTTTTTCTCTTTTTTGGATTTATCAGAAAGTATAAAGGGCTTCACAATGCTATTCAGGCATTTGATATTCTCCGAAAAGAAAGAAACGATGTGAGTTTCCTGATTTGTGGAGAATCATTTTGGCAAACCCTCGACAATAAAAAGGCCGGTACTAAAATCAAACAATTTCTTTTTGGACTGGCTAAAAAGCTATTTCTCTCTAAGAGCGATGATGAACAAAACTATAATCCGCTTGAATTGATAGAGCAATTAGGAATGCAGGATTCTTGTGTAGTCCTAAACCGCTTCATTCCGAATGAAGAAGTGAGTAAGTATTTTCAAGTGAGCGATTGTTCGGTTTTGTATTATTTAACGGCCACTCCATCAGGTATTGAATCGCTGAGTTATAATTTTTCTTTACCAATCCTGGCTACTCGTGTAGGCCATTTTCCTGAAACCATTACCGATGGATTCAATGGTTATTTGGCAGAACCGAACAACATTAAAGATATGGCTGAACAGATGCGCCGTTTCATAGCACAGCCCATACCAAGGGAGAATGTAGCCAAGGCAACGAAAGAGATGAGTTGGGATAATTATGCTAAAACAATAATGGCGTCTTGATTTTTTTGCAACTCAAAAAACAAAATACAGCAAAATAATCAAGCCAAAAAGTTGTTAATCAATGCGAATATATAACCAACTAATGCCTTAAATCTTTGGAATTATTAGTTCCTATTTTTTTTGCTATAACCAAGTATTTAGGTCTGTTGCTATTTGTCACTGTCTATTAGAAATGGTGCTTTGCCATCCGTAATTATGACTTTACTGTTCGGTGATTTGGATAGTTCAATAAACGCTTCAATACTTCTTATTTTAATAATTTCGTTGGTTAATCCCTCAGAAATGATTTTCTGAGCATCGCTCGTACCTTTTGCTTCAATAATTTTTCTATCCGCTTCAAGCTTTGCTTGTTTCAAAGTAAACTCCATACGCATAACATCTTGTTCTGCTTGCAGCTTTTGTTCAATTGAATTAGACAATCCCGGCGGCAATTGTATGCTTTTCATTAAAACTGCATCAATTTGTATCCCCTGTTTATCGAGTGTTTCCATCATTTTATCTTTAATAGCCTTTTCTATCTCAGCCCTCATTCCAGAATGCAAATCCTTTGCAAAATATTGCGAACAAACATCAGCTGAAGCTGACCTAAATATATTTGCAATAATGGGCTCGAAATCAACTCCCAGATTCTTTATTACAAAAGGAGCTTGATCTGGACTTAATTTGTAAAGAATTGATATTTGCGAGTTGATGCTTAAACCTTCTTTGCTCGGAAGATTCAATGACAGTTCTAAATTATTGGTTTGAATGGATAGCTTTACAATTCTGCTTACCAAAGGATTATAGTATACTGGTCCTGTAGTGTGAACTTTATCAGACAAACGTCCAAGTTTTTGTTTAACGCCTACCTCGCCTGGTCTGATAATTGCACAACTAGACAAAATTGAAATGACTCCAAAAATTAAAAGGCTTTGATTTTTCATGGCTTTATTTGTTAGTTTAAAATCCGTTTGCTTATTAGAAACTAAAATCTCCAAAACCTATGACAAATGTGTCGGGTTTTTGTTTAAATACTCTATTTTTTTTTTCACTATTTTCCTTAATGTTGATTTCCTCCTTTAAATCGACCACTAGCTTTCGTGATAAGGTACCTGATAATCAGTGACTCCAACTAAATAGGATTAATCCCCAAACAAAAATCCATAAGCAATATACAGATTCGCCTTCATCAAAATTGCTTATGCAAATAGAACAAATCATGTTTTTATATTGATAGATTTTCAAGACTGATAAAACGATAAGATCATTTAATACAATGCTTTCTTAATCTCAAAAAATTTAAAAAAATGCCATAAAAAAAGCCCGTTCAAATGACCGGGCTTTTCAACTATGATTGAATTATTCAATAATCACTTCGAATACCACTTCAACATCTGTATCGCCCGGCTCACAGGTGCCATCTTTAACATCAGGCTGGTGTTTGAGCTCCACTTTAACGGTTCCGTTACCAGCAACTCCAGTTGTCCATGCTGACTCCAATCCTATTTCATAAGTCCCATCAGAATCTGTGCGTAGTATGGATAAATCGCAACCAAGCGGACTAAAACAAAACAGATGTTCATCGGCCTCTTCCAATACTTCGATGGAAATAGTATCCGCCGGACTCACTGTTTCATTCAAAAGCACAAGAGTTACACTGTAAACAGAGCCATTCTGCAAAACGATATCATCAAAAATATCGGGACCAATACCACCATCTCCATCTGGATCACGGAATGTTGCTGTAACCACCGGAGCAATTGCGGCTTGATCAATAAAGGTCAATTGTAAGGTAGTTATAACCTCTTCCTCATTTTGCACTGGAGGCGGATTATCCACTTCATTATTGTCCTTTTTACAAGCCTGAAACAAAATGCTCAAACTTATTACGCTTAATAGAATATGACTATTTTTCATTTCAATGTGTTTTAGTGGATTCAATTCAAAGGCATGAATCCAATTGCCCCGTTTTCTTTTGCCACGAAAACATTTGCAACATTTCATTATTTAACATGGATCGGAATATTAATTCTGAACATAATATTCCTGCCCATTTCATCACTGTAATACCTGAATCTATTGAGGTAATCACGATAGGAAGTATTTAACAAATTGCTGATTTCCAATCCAATACTCATCGTTTGATTTCCATATTTCAAATCAGCACCAAAACTTAATCCCAGCAAATGGTAGCCCCTTGGCGGATCAACAAAATCAGACATTTCAGGAACTCTATTTTGCTTAAACACGCTATCCCATGTAAAGCGGAAAAATCTTCTTTGCGCTGATTTATTCTGAAATTTGTACTCTATACTTTGCGACAAACGATTTGCAGGCATCAATACCAAATATTCATTGTCGCTTTTATTCCATGCAGCAAGAAAAGATGCCTTGCTTCTGAATTTGAGTGCATCGGTCAAATCATAATATAACTCAGCATCCATCCCATTCATGCGAGCTTGCACCTGGGCGAAACGATAAGTTGGAAAAGCGCCTCTAATGGTTAAGGTTGGTGGTAATTCAGGTTGAAGGACTATAAAGTTAGAGAAATAATTATGATATATTTCAATATTAATTCCTGCCTTCTTTATGCTGTGAATCAAAGCCAAACTACCTGTTAAAACTTCTTCTTCTTTAAGATTAACATCACCATACTCAACTGTAGCGGAGCCATGATGCAATCCATTGCTATAC
>JBDNHP010000150.1:0-6242 GCA_041688765.1 Flavobacteriales bacterium | reverse complement strand
TCGACAATCGCCATGACTCATTATGCAGTGCATTGTCCGATTCTTCTCCGGTTTCATCATCACAATCCCTTAGATCACGATTGTATTCTTCTTTTGTGGCTTCAGTAATTGACACGTCCATGACTGACTCAAACCTCCACAACAGACAAGCGGGGACCGTACCCCAACAGAATCAAAGTCCTTTCAATTTGGAGTCATTCTTCAAATTCGTCTTCGAGTGCTTTAAGTGGTTCTCCATTGGGTTCGATATCTTTCTAAGCGAGCAAGAATTGGTTGGTGCTACTGAAGGTCTATTTTTCATCCTTAAGTTAGGGTACGAAAAAAAGTTAGGGTACGAAAACAACACGTGCTGCGTTGTAAACAAAGTAATCATTTGCTTTTTCATTTCCTTATTACAGTTGTCTTCATATTTTTTAAAATTAATCAACAGACTTAATCGAATCAGACTGCACAAACCTTCAACAAAAAATGAAGTGAATCTAAAATGACAGGAATATTTACCTTTTAAATAATTATTTGGTCGCTTTTCAATCAGCCCTTTTTCTTGCAATCTTCTTTCAAATTCTAAGTAGCGTCGTCCTGCATTCTCAGGCTTTCGCATCATTTCTGCATTCAGTGGAATCCATTTACTCAAATCACATTCGTAATCATGTGAAGAGTACATTCTCAAAACTGCGCTGAGATACCTTGTTGGAACATCTACGGGAAAATCATCCGGAAAGATTGAATGTGAAGCCATAATATTGTTGACCTCTTGTTTTAACATCAATTCGTTAATCCGGAAATCTGTGCTTGTAGATTTGTTAAGCCATGTACTTGAACTCATATTAAATGATGTAATAAGATGGCCGTTCTGTGCAAATCATGAATAGATTTATACAGCAATATATAGCCAGTACAATGCGCCAAATGACATGACGGCACTGAGTTAATAACTCTTAGATAAAAACTGTTAAGAAGGAAAAGAGGCGAGGAAGAATTTATACCTTTGACGTGACACAATCTAAGAAAATATTTTCTCCCTCGACCTCATCTTTGAGTTCGGGTTTTTTTATTTCCAGTCTTTCAAAGATTGAATAAACACATCTAAGTCGACGAACCAACGCACGCCAATTTTAATTGCTCCGGGAATTTCGCCCTTAGGAGCTTTCAGATAGAAGGTTGGTGCTTTCATATAGCCCAATTCAATAAATTGGTGCATTGAAAGTAATTTAGCGCGCTCCGCGCCTTCCAACTTCAAAATGCGCTGCTCATACTCATGTATGGTCTGAAACAGCTTGTCAAAATTTACTATACTCATTAAACGTTTTTAATGTTATTTAGAACAAATCTAAATAGAAATAAGCCGACTCGTATTTCGCATTTTGGAAGTATTCGATCTTGATGTTTAAATTTCAAATTTTTATTAAGTTCAAAAAAAGCATGTATATCTTTGAATATAAAATAGTTACAAATAAATTCAATGTGACTTATTAACATTTATTAGGTTCAAAATTGTGCACTGAATGTTTACAAATGTTTACAAAAAATTGGATGTTGCATCAACTTCCTCTTGATTCATGCTTTTTATGTAAATGCCTGTGGTAGATAATTCTGCATGACCCAATGCTTGTTGAATCACAGATAAGGGAACACTATTTGAATTAAGTGTTTTTGCATAGGTATGCCTTGCCCAATAGCTTGACAATTGCTCCGGCAAATTGTTGCTTTTAGAAATTATTTTTAATCCTGCATTGATGATTTTCAATTTGCCTTGAATGCGCTGCCTCATGGCCTTTTCTGTCTTCTCAGTTCCGTCAAGAACATTTAGTATATATATACCCCCAAACTGTGTATAATACTCCAATATTTCAGCCGCTTTTTCAGGGATTGAAACATTTAATGATTTCGCACCTTGTCTGTTTTGCAATTTCTTCCGGATGTAATTGAATCTTTGGTTCTGAATATCATTCCATTTAAGACGGGCAAGGTCGGTGAAACTCATGCCCCTGAGAAAATAGCTCAATAGAAATATTCGTTTTGCTTCGGCTGATCCATCTTTTTCTGATACTTCGCAAGATTTCAAAGTAAGCATTTGCTCTATGCTTAATCCTATTGGACTGGCTTTAACACTCAGGCTGCTGACTTTAAATTTGCCAGACTCGCCATTTCTCCGGGAGAAGGGATATATATTTTCATCTATTACTTCTTCGGCAATCGCTCTATTAAATACAGCTCTTAACGTTCTGATATAATTATTCTGCGCTGATTGGCTTAATCCCTTTTGGTTGAGGTGCTTTGCATACCGATCAAGAAATTTGCTGTCAATTTTGCTGAATCGAAGATTTGAATCAAACTGCATTAAGCTGTTGAACGTTGTTCTATATACTACAGCATTTCCCGGCTTATCATCAGAAAGCAAAGATTCTATTACAGATTGCATGTATTTGCTCAAATCATCGGTCTTTGTGATTTTGCTTCCTATTTTATGCAACTGGAATCTTTCACCCATACTTAAGCATTCTCTTTCGATCTCTGCTAATTTTCTGTTGATTTGTTTGTTAACGTCTATGGCCTTATTCAACCTTTTGCCATCCTTTTTTGTTATCATTTGCTCCAATTCATAATCCCAATCTTCCTTCTTTGCTGAGCATCCTGTTGAAACATATTTTCTTATGCGGTCATAAGTGATACGCACTAAAATTGGATTTGTACCGTCTATCAGAGTTTTACTTGGGAAAAGGGTAAGTGCTATTTTTGGGCTTTTCATCTTCGGTTTACATAAAGTTTACACTTTCAAATATAACATTTTACAAAGATCAAAATGAAATTCACACTGAAAAGCCTATATTTACTCATATATACTGATATACTCATGAAGGGATATAAAGCTATAAAAACATAGTACATCTGCCTTCTAAGCAGACGGTCGTGAGTTCGAATCTCGCCGGGATCACTTAACAGAGCGAGAATGAGATAGAGAATGAGATAGAGAATGAGGAGAGAGTGCGGAGGGACTAATCATTAGAACGAATGGCAGAATTAGGAACAGAGCGAGAGCGGGATTCTATTCTGCCTTTTTTTCATCCCATTTTCTGAAAAAAAACCACTATACTCCGGTGTAAAAACTATTGTCGAATATATTCGCTGAATCAAATTCTGAAGCGGGGACAATACAGCGCAAAAGCCTAATAATCAAGTAATCATCTAAGTTGAAAAGCTTTCAAGGAGTCCTGATCTTGCAATTCCAGCGGCATTTTATTGAAGGGAACCTGAAAATGAATTGGACGTAGAAAGTGCAAAGATTGAGATTGTGCAAATTGACCAATTACACTTAGATGAAGAAGAGATACAGGCAATATTTTAAGAAGCGCAAATAAAATGAAAGCGTATCACATTTTTGTTCATTTGAAAAAATTAATAGTCTAATCAATGCATAGATTTTTCGCAACTACTTTACCCAAGTACATCGAAAAATATCAAGTTCTTCAATAGTTTTGAAGATTTAATGAATGGAGATCAATTCGGATATTTTAGAAAACATGCCTATAAATCCAATGACTTACAATATCTTAATAACCTTGTTAGCATCTTTCGCTGAAAGTCATAAACGAGGTAATTAATTGTGGCTAATCTTGTAAAAATACTAATCTTACAAAAACCTGTATGAAGAAAATTGTAATCTTCGCTTTGGCTGTAGGCCTTTTGAGCTCCTGCGGCGCCGACCAGGCCACGGTCGATAAGATGGCCGGCGAAATGTGTGCCGCTATGGAAATGTACAACGAGGCTGATCCTATGTCTCTGCTTGATGCTGCAAATGCGATGACAGAAATCGCTGGTAAAGAGGCTGAATACAGCAAAGTTACCGAAGATCAGCTCATGAAAACTATGGAAACATTATGTCCTGAAGGTCATACTAAATTTAAAAATCTCGCTGAAGGCGTTTGATTTTTTAAAAATACCCGATTGAAAGCGCATCATTTTGTTGCGCTTTTTTCATTTATACCATTCAAGAATTAGCAATACCGTTTCCTCAATATTTTTCAAAAATAAAATGGCTCAGCATTAGTTTTGGCTCCAAAAAAACCAATAGCCATTGTCCGTAATTATTCTTTTTTCAGTCATTGCAACTGTCATCACCCAAGACGCAAAACGAGAGCGAATTGGCGCCACATTCCTACAGAAAAGATTTCACTATCATTGACATGGATTATCAATGGAGCATAAGCCAATAGCGTGACGAAAATTTCTTGAATGTAAATAATTCGACCAAGATTTACATGCTTATAGATGCAAAATGAGTATACCCACAAATGATCGAAAAATGGCAAGTTTCAAATGCTGAACTCAAATCAGGACAAGAAACCCTAAAAAAATCATGCGATCATCCAAATAATAAAGCTGCTCAACAAACAAGCTGCGAAGGAATCAACACAATCGGGATTTCCTAAGAAGACTAACAACTCTACTACACGTTGATATTCAAGTCATTATCTATTCCTGATAGAATATCACGAAAAATCATTTGTGCTTTCTGAAAAAATACTATCTTTGCCATCCTTTTTAGCACAAAAAGGCAATAGAAAGGCTGTAAAGCTTGATGATTGAGAGTTTCGGGGTGTAGCGCAGTCCGGTTAGCGTATCTGCTTTGGGAGCAGAGGGTCGCAGGTTCGAATCCTGCCTCCCCGACAAAACAAAAAGCCCTGATTTGCATCAAGCAAATCAGGGCTTTTTTCATTTCAGTCTGTATCAAGCAGGCTTGCAATCAGGATGAAATGAAAAAAGCCCGAATCCGACCAAAGGGAAGCTGGCCTTTTTGTTTCAGGACAGCCCCTATCAGGATAATGAAATAATTCTGCCACCGCAACGAAACAAAAAGCCCTGATTTGTCTTTTGACAAATCAGGGCTTTTTACTCTATAGACTCATTGGAGGTAATTCTAATGCTTCAAACGTTCCAAAAAAAATACGAGCCATTATTAACCTGAAGAATTTCCTCAAGTTCTAATCTCAGTAATTACCAGAATTTATATTCCATACTGTCTAAAGAAAACTATTTCAGTATAACAAGCATAATTTCAGCTCATGTTTCATGACTTAAAGCCCCCGTTCCTGAGTTCTAATAGTACTCGGCACATTTTCAAGCTATTATTGCCAGGAAATGTTACGAACAAGAAATTTATTATTTAATCTTATCCGTTTCCTTTACAGTAGTTTTGGGATGCTTATCAGCATATTTTTTTGTGACATATAATCCTGTTCCGGCGTCCCTGTGATGTATTGCTGTTGTTGGTTTAGTATTTTCCTTTTTAGTTGCCATAATTCTATGTTTTATTTAATTATATATGTGCATTAATGATGACTTTTCATTTGCCCTACTCTTGTTTTAAGCATGGCAGCCATTTTATCGATTGCACTATTTAATGCTTCCTCATTTGTATTTGCCTGAGCAGTAACGGCAGTTGGCTTTTTGCCTTCTATTCGCACTTCTATCAAGCATTTTTTATCATTAGCACCTCCTTTACTTCCGTTTTCGTCCGAAAAATGCACTTCTATGCGTGTAATGTGCTCGCTGTAGTGTTTTAGTGCATCTGCAATTACTGTTTTAAAATAGGCAACCATTTTTTCGGTTTCGGAGATATTGTGATCTGTATTTATTTGGATAATCATATTTTAAAGTTAAATATTCTATTTCACTCATTATGCATTTAACTTCAGCACTTGTCTGGTTCTCAGTCAACAAAAACAAAGGTAGCTTTATAAAAGTCAAAACTATTACATATTCTTGATCCATTGTTATATAATTCACAAACTACTATGCTAATTCACATAAAATGCTTGTGGCTTGATAACGAAATCCGATCTTTGAAACAATTCTATCAAGCCCAATAAGATACAAGGGGTTGTGGATTGATAACGAAATCCGATCTTTGAAACAAATGGAGGTAGAACTTACCTGCACTAATCGTTGTGGATTGATAACGAAATCCGATCTTTGAAACGACCTCAGCCTCAATGCCGACCTGTGAAAGGTTGTGGATTGATAACGAAATCCGATCTTTGAAACTGCATTTCACTTATCACCACAATTCCACCAGTTGTGGATTGATAACGAAATCCGATCTTTGAAACTGGTGGGCTCCTGACTATGTCATTGCAATTGTTGTGGATTGATAACGAAATCCGATCTTTGAAACCGCGGCCCTCAACTTGGGCACTATTACAAGTTGTGGATTGATAACGAAATCCGATCTTTGAAACAAG
>JBDNHP010000149.1:0-2165 GCA_041688765.1 Flavobacteriales bacterium | reverse complement strand
TGGTTGTTACACTATAGTGATAGAACTCAACGGCTATATGGAGTTCAGCTTGGTTTCCGGAGAATGGATGTTTAACAATTCTGGCTTATTTGATCAATTAACGTATGTAATTCCTTTCAGCGTTAATGAAGTACTAGGCTGTATGGATACATACGCTTGCAATTATAATCCGGCAGCAACTTGCATGGATTCCTATTTATGCGCTTATACCACAGGATGTACCGACCCTTCAGCTTGTAACTATGATCCTGAAGTTGCTTGCGATAATGGAACTTGTAATTATTGTCCATCTGAAACATGGTGTCTCCATATCGACCTTTCTCAAATTGGGGGTGATATGGGTGGAGGTAGTGTATATGTCCAGAAATTTGACTTCGAACAAACAATTGTAGCGGTAGCTGAACTTGGCGAAGGGATATCTAACGCCATCTTCGATCTATGTGTACCTGCAGATACCGGATGTTACCAATTGTTAGTGTTGAATAATAATGTAGGAGGTTCTCTAATAGCAAATGATATACACGGAATATTTATAGATCTTGACTTCAATAACATTGAATATACAATAACTGGAGAATCTCAACTTATCACTTGGTTATATGACATTCCAAACCCGGATTTTTTTATTAGTGCATGCATGGATCCTACAGCAATAAATTATAACCATGAAGCATTTTGTCATGATCCAGCATTGTGCCAATATTGCAATCTGGAAGATAGACTATACTTGACTATTAACGATGCCAATCCAGGTACTTTTGATGGGACAAATCTATATATTTATGATCCAAGTGGTGCCAATGTTAGCGGAATTGAAAATGTTAACGGACTCTATCCACTAACTGAAGTTTTTTGCAATGATGGACAATGTGGGCTATGGTATGTGGAAGTAGTTCCGGGAGAACGCGCTTCTGATGTAACATGGTCGATCAGCAACGCCAATGGTGAAATACTCATGTATGGAGGAGCTGTAGATCTAGAAAGTTGGCCTGTTGATTTAGATTTACTTGATCAGTATTTACAAGTCAATTTTGTTTTCAATCCAAATGCATCTGAATGCGGATGCACTGATAATTACGCATGTAATTACAACCCCAATGCTACCATTTCCGACCCTGAGACATGCCAGTATTGTGCACAAGGATACAATTGTCTCCAATTGGAAATTACTCCAATGGCGGCTGAATTAATTGACGCCTATTTCTTTCCAGAATTTAGGGTTTTCAGCAGTACTCAAGAACTAAATATCACTGCTGGTTGGCTAAGTTCAGGAATCAACTACTACGGCTTTTGTGTAGAAGAAATGAATGGTTGCTATACGATAATAGCTACATCGCCCGCGATTAGTCCATTCAATTACTCTTGGAATCTAATTATTAATGGCGTCTCTGTGGCTGCGGGAGTGCAAGGAGAAACTCATGAATTTAATATTGGCGCTGTAATTTATGGCTGCACAGAAAGTGAAGCCTGTAATTATAATCAGCTAGCAAATTGTGACGACGGCACATGTAATTATATATATGGTTGCACTGATCCGATAGCTTATAACTTCAATCCGGATGCGCTTTGCGATGATGGTTCGTGTAATTATTGCTCCAACGATCAAATGATATTGAGCATGGGTGATACAGGCAATGACGGATGGGAAGGCTCACAACTCATGATCTTTAATTCTTTCGATGAATTAATTGGGACATATACCTTAGAAAACGGATCAGACAGCATCCTCAACATTTGCCTACCATTTGACTGTGAGCAATATACAGCAATTCTTACAGCTGGTACCGACCCATTAGAGTCTAGTTGGTTGCTTACCCATGTTACAGGATTCGGGTACAGCGGAGTGGCAAATCAACTGATTTCATTTTACGCAAATGAGCATATTGAAGGCTGCACAAATCCTTATGCTTGTAACTACGATCCTAACGCCAATTGCTCTGGTTGCAATTCATGCCAATTTTGCGATCAAAATGAGAACTGTCTAAGTGTAACAGTTCAATCGACTTTTGAAGGTGATATAAACTATGACCAAGGAATGATAATCCACTTTGATGAAGATTACCTTATCAATCCTGATTATAATAGCTATTTTGAAACCATTTATTTCGATAGAAATACATCCGCCGAACCTATGAATTATTCCATTTGCTTGCCTTATGGTTGTT
>JBDNHP010000148.1:0-2347 GCA_041688765.1 Flavobacteriales bacterium | reverse complement strand
TGTGATGATGTGCAGTTAGTTGATGAGAATGTAATTGTAAATGCTCCAGTCGTGCCGATTATTACTCAAATCGGTATTCTTTGTCCGGGAGTAAATGCCACATTAGCTACAACCCTTCCGTTTGCGAGTTATTCTTGGTCAACAGGTGATGTAACGCCAACAACCATTATCAGTGCACAAGGCACTTACACGGTTACAACCATAGATGTAAACGGATGTCAGGCAACGGGCAGCTATCAAGCGAATAATGTTCCGGGACCTCCTGCGGCTTTGTCATCAGGAGACAATCCTGTTATTTGTATTCCAAATCCTCATAACGTACAAATCGTAACGCTTTATGACGTGGCATTTGACTATGAATGGTTTTGTAATGGTAATTCTCAAGGACCTCCAACAAACAATTCAATTTTCACGCATTTTTTCACGGGAATAGCAGGACCATACTCCTATCAGGTAGTTGTAACCGATACGAATACAGGATGTCAAAGCACTTCGCTTCCATTTGTTGTAACTGAAGTTGAAGTTTGCGGAGGCCCTTGCGAACCGGAGGATTATACATTTGAAATTTCGGTTGCAGATGTACAATATCCAAATTGCAATACTGTTGATTTCGATGTGAATATGATCAATGCAAACTTCAGCTCATGGAGTTTTGGGGATACATTTACTTCTGGCTCACAAACTACATCCCATGTTTACACTACTGCAGGTTGCTATTATGTAGTTGCGAACGGCATGGTGCCGGATCGAAATAATCCGGGTCAATTCTGTGCGGTTTTCGCAGATACCAGTGTTTGTGTTCCTGTAGCAGCAGATTTTGACTTCGCTTATATAGGTTGTAATGATGTGCAGTTCACTGATTACTCAACTTATATAAATACAGATCCTGGCAACCAGATCAATCAATACTATTGGGATTTTGGCGGACTGGGTAATTCAGCCCTTCCTAATCCTTTATTTACTTTTAATACTCCGGGATGGCACACTATTACCCTTACTGTAACAACGGTAAATGGTTGTACTGCTAATTTCTCACAGAATATATTTATCGATTCTGTTGGTATTCCGGTAATTTCAATTTCTCCTGGTCCTTATTGTGTAGGGGATCCAATTACATTGAGTGCTATTTCATTTGGTGCCACAACGTATACTTGGGATTTCGGTGATTTCTCGTCATTTATAGGACAGAATCCTATTAAAACGTACACCAGTGATAACATCTATACTATAAGTGTAACTGCATCAAATGCTGATGGTTGTACTGCTACGTCTAGTATAACTATTCAAGTTTTCCCTGCTATTCCTGATCTTGCTATTACAGCAAATCCGGGATTAACCATTTGTCAGGGACAAATTACCCTATTAACTGCTCCTCCAGGCTACAGTTATTTGTGGTCGAATGGTGCCGTTACACAAACGATTGTTGTAGGTGCCGGCACCTATTCTGTTGTGTTATCAGATGTTAATGGATGCCAGCTTGCTCTAAACCCGGTTACCGTTGTAGAATTACCCCTACCGAGTGCCAATATTTCGGGTAATTTCTTCATTTGTGATGCAGGTTGTGTTACATTGAATGGCACATCAGCAGCAGGTAGCACCTACCAATGGCTAGATGATAACTTAAATGCAATTCCATTTGAAACTGGACCGCAGTTGGTAGTTTGTGATTATAATTTATTGCCTTCTTATTCAGTGCAGGTAACTGATATTAATGGATGTGTAGCAGTTTCAGCGCCGGTAACAGTTGTTGTTGCGATATCGCCAACAATCAGTCTGATTGTTGCACCTAATGGATGTGCCGGTACACTCAACACCATAAGTGTTATAACTGTTGATCCTAATGTTACTTATAACTGGAGCAACGGTGGTACAGGCCCTGTAATTACTGTTAATCAAGCCGGAGTTTACACTGTTGTTGGAACTAATATTATTTCAGGTTGTACTGCAACAGCATCGGCTACCATTAATCCACTTCCAGACTTCTGCATTATACCTGCGGGTTGTTATGAAGCATGTAATCCGGATACCCTTTGTGGACCAGACGGATTAGCTTCTTATCAATGGAATCTGAATGGAGTGCCGATGCCTGGCGAAACTAATCAGTGCCTGATTGTAACACAAAGCGGTTCATACACTCTCACGGGAGTTACCATATTTGGTTGTTCAGACACTTCGCATGCTGTGGAGCTTGAACTAATTAATTGCGACTCACCTTGTGATGAAATTTCAATTAGTTATGAGCTTTATATTGATCCGATTGCCAACGTAGATTCTTGCTGCTATGTATTGTCCTATATCAACAACTATGGAAATATCAGTGGGCTGTCGATTTCAACAAATGACGCAC
>JBDNHP010000147.1:0-4346 GCA_041688765.1 Flavobacteriales bacterium | reverse complement strand
TACTGCCGGAACATCCTTATTGATTCGTCGAGCGAGTTGATCTATGGTCTCTTGCTCTTCTACTACGGGATAAGCCGCTACCATTACCTCCTCCACTTTGCGGTCTGAAGCATTCACATCTGAAAACAACACACTCATCAAATGACTATCGTCCAAACTCCCTACAAACTGTCCGTCTTTGGTAACCGGAATTTGTGAAATATTAAATTGGCGCATACGCTGAATGGCATGGCTCAAAAGTTCTCCGCTGCCTGCTGTAACCAAAGGTAAATTGCGGTGAGATGCTATAAGATCTTTGGCTGTTTTTTTCTCTTCTTTCAAGAATCCACGATCTCGCATCCAATCATCATTAAATATTTTACCTACATATCGCGAACCGTGATCATGAAATAAAACAACAACAACTGAATTTTCATCCAATTCATCTTTTAATTGACGAATCACCTGAAACGCTGAGCCTGCGCTATATCCAAGAAACAACCCTTCTTTGCGGGCAAGCTCTCTGGTTACTAAAGCTTCATCTTTATCTGTTACTTTTTCAAATTTATCAATCAGACTAAAATCAACATTTTTTGGCAAAATATCTTCACCAATTCCCTCGGTGATATAAGCGTAAATTTCATTTTCATCGAACTCCCCAGTTTCGTGGTATTTCTTAAATACAGAACCATAAGTATCGCCACCCCAGATTTTGATATTGGGATTGCGCTCTTTCAAGTATTGCGCCACCCCTGAAACGGTTCCCCCTGTTCCAACTCCTACTACAAAATGGGTGATTTTCCCTTCCGTTTGTTCCCAACTTTCAGGTCCCGTAGTCTCATAATGAGCCGCGCGATTGCTCAAATTATCATACTGATTTGGCCAAAATGAATTGGGGATTTCTTTGCTCAATCTATCTGCAACGGAATAATAGGAATCAGGGTGATTAGGCGCAACAGCAGTTGGACAAACATGCACTTCTGCTCCCATCGCACGCAAAACATCCACTTTTTCTTTGCTCTGCTTATCTGTTGTAGTGCAAATGAGTTTATATCCCTTTACGATGCAGGCCAATGCCAAACCCATTCCTGTATTGCCTGAAGTACATTCAACAACGGTGCCGCCCGGCTTTAATCGACCATCTTTTTCCGCATCTTCAATCATTTTGAGAGCCATGCGGTCTTTTACCGAATTACCAGGATTAAAATACTCCACTTTGGCCCATACCTGACCTGGAATACCTTCGGTAATGCGATTCAAACGGATGAGCGGAGTATTGCCTATCGCTCCAAGTATATTGTCATAAACGCGTTGCATGCTAATAGAATTTGGATTGCAAAGGTACAAATACCTAATCGAATCGAACTGCTCTGGCGGGCGCTATTGTTGTTACATACATAGCGGGCAGTACCAGCAAAAGCGTGCTGAGTAAAAGTGTTCCTAGATTGAGAATGGCAAAATCTTGCCACAATATTCGAAGTGGAACTTCATTCACGTAATAATGCTCCGGATCAAGTGATATGAGATGGAATTTCATTTGCAAAAAACCCAGTCCTAAAGCCACAAGATTACCAATGATCATTCCTCTTCCCAGTATAAAAAGTGCGTGATAAAGAAAAATCTGAACCACTTGAGAATCCAGAATCCCAAAGGTTTTGAGCGCACCAATCATACTTGTTCGCTCCAAAATAATGATCAGTAATGCAGATGCCATATTAATCACCGAAACGAGAATCATCATGCTGATAATCACTATCACATTCATGTCCAGCACTTCGAGCCACGAAAAAATTTCGGGTTGTTGTTCTTGAACTGTAACGGTTTTTAGGTCGTGGGGGATTTCATACATCAGCATTTCATCCATGCGGTCGAGGTCGGAATATTCCGAAATCATCACTTCAAATCCACCACAGTAGTATTTTTCGCTTCCTCCAGTGCTTCCCGCTTCCAAAACAAAAGAATCACATGAACATTGATTTTGCATGAGGGAAAGTGTTGCCTTTATTTCAAGCCAAGCAGTATCGGGCAAAGTTTGTTGATCATCACTAATAATGCAAGTAATTCGCTGATCTCCATTTACGCAGAGCTTGTGCGGACCTTTCCCCACCCAATCAGTTTCTGGCCATTCATAGTCGTAATCACGACTGCCACCAAAGCCTCGGGCTTCAATTTCAATTTCTCCGTTTTGGCAAGAATCAGTGAGGAAATGTGCTTGCAATCCCCATCCACTCAGCTTTTGGATGTACTTCATATCGCAAAACACATATTTGCGATCGAATTCTTCAAGGCCGGAATGATAAATACCTTTGACTTTGAAATTTCTTGGACTAATATCCTCTTTTCCGCTTATAAAATAAAGTGTGATTTTGCTTGCAGTGTCAATTTCGAGTCGATTGGCAAGATATGACGAGATCAAAATCCCATCTTCTCTGGAAGTGTCTGTGATTTCCAATTTTGCGCCTCTCAAAATTCTGGGACCGAGAAATGACCAATCGAAATCCTGAGCTATGCCTTTAATAACAACGCCTTGAATATTTTCTGTAGTTTCCAAAATTCCAGCTTTCGATGCAAAGGCTTGGATATGTTCAATGCCTTCTTTATCGCCAAGTGATGGATAAAAATCCTGAATCATACTCACACGACCGGATTCACCGCTGAGGTTATCAGACAAATTAAGAATTTGCACATGCGAGCCGAAACCAATTACTAACTCCCTAACTTCATGCTGAAAACCCTTCACAATAGCCACAGAGATCAACATTACTGCCATTCCCAGTGCCACTCCAAGAGTAGCAATCGTAACGATGGGCCTTGACAATCGTTTGGACCCTTCGCCCCGAATTATCCTTCGGGCTATGTATCTTGCGGTGTTCAAATTGAAATTTTCAGGAGTAAAAGTACAAACAATGTGTAATGGCAGTATTCTTGCTAAAGAATTGAAATGATGAAATCCCCATTTTACAACAGTATAATTGTAATTAGTATTCTATTATCGTCTTGCTATCTATCTGATGCACAGGAACCTGAATTGTCGTTACAATTAAAAACGGAATCTAAAATTCGCTGTGGGGCTGATCGCACAGAACTTTATTTTCCGCTCATTCAGGGGAAAAAAATCGCTCTTGTCGCCAATCATTCATCAAGAATAGGGAATACGCATTTGGCAGACTCATTACTTGGAGCCGGTATGTTGGTAAAACATATTTATGCTCCCGAGCACGGATTTAGAGGTGAAGAAGAAGCGGGGGCGCATATTAAAGATGGCGTCGACCAAAAAAGCGGATTACAACTTTTTTCCCTGCATGGCGATCAAAAAAAACCGAGTGTTGCTTCCCTATCCGGAATTGAGTTTGTACTCTTTGATATTCAGGATGTTGGCGCTAGATTTTACACTTATATCTCCACCTTACACTATGTGATGCAGGCCTGTGCTGAACAAAATGTTCCGGTGCTCATTCTGGATCGTCCTAATCCAAATGGCTTTTATGTGGATGGGCCAGTGTTAGAAATGGCATTTAAATCTTTTGTTGGAATGCATCCTGTGCCAATTGTGCATGGAATGAGTATGGCTGAGTACGCCAACATGCTCAATCAGGAAGGCTGGTTGGGCGCGGGTTTGAAGTGTGATCTCCGTTGGGTTCTCTGCGATAGATGGGATCATTTGAGCGCTTATGAATGTCCTATTCCGCCATCACCCAATTTACCCAACACTGCAGCAATCTACCTTTACCCATCGCTTTGTTTGTTTGCAGGAACCGTTGTGAGTGTGGGGCGAGGTACTGATCGACCATTTCAGGTTATTGGATACCCCAAGCATCCTGTGGGTTCTTTACAATTCACTCCTAAGTCGATGAAATCATCATTGAACCCACCGCATGAGGGAAAATTATGCCGGGGTCATGATTTAAAAGATTTCGGATCTTTCTATTTTACAAGTTCAGGTGAGCTTTATGTAGATTGGCTAATTGGCATGTATGAAGTTGCGCCTGATAAAGGTGGATTTTTTAGCTCAGTTGATTTTTTCGACAAACTGGCAGGTGGGAAGGAGCTCAGGGAACAGATCATCAAAGGCTGGGACGCTGAAAAAATTAGGGCAAGCTGGCAACCAAAGTTGGATGAATATCGTCTCTTACGTAAGAAGTATGTGTTATATCCCGATTTTGATTAATTTCGTCATTCTTATATAGACGCCATGAAAGCAAAATATTCATATCTGCTAGCCTTTGCAGTAATAGTTACTCTCTCTGCCTGTAAAAAAACGGAGGAGCCTTTAGATAATTCATATAAATGCCTTTGTGGTTCAGTGAACTGGCTCAATGAGTCGATACAACTAACCGACATTTCTTACATTCAGCTCTGGCCGGATT
>JBDNHP010000009.1:0-2150 GCA_041688765.1 Flavobacteriales bacterium | reverse complement strand
CGATTACATCAGCATGGTTTCCGCATTTGGCTTGGAAGAGATGTAAGGTCTAAATATTTCGTAAGAGGCTCGTTTGCTAAACTTTTTAAACAATATTTTCAGTACGGATATTGGAAGGTATATGTGAACAAGAAACATAAAACAATTACTACAATGCGCCAAGTAATACCTGCTCTTTTTGTGGTATTTATTTTTGCTGGATTTTTGATGTCATTTGCGCATCCTGTTTTGGCTGTTTTGTATTTTATTGCCTGGTTTCTTTATCTTTTTGCGGGATCGTATGCCGCTGTTATTGCCAGTGGATCACCCATGCAAACACCTAAAGTAATTTGGGCTTTTTTTATCTTACACCTGAGTTATGGCAGCGGGTATTTAGAGGGAATATGGCATTTTATAATCCTCGGCAGAAAACCGCTCAGCCGACATCGTGAATTAAGCAGATGAGTAACTTTCACAGCTATCTCCCGGGAAATCCCAAATTGTTCAGGCTTTTGGCAATGGGAATAGCCTTTTGCTTGCCTGTTACTAAACAAGGTGTGCCGCTATTAATTGCTATGTTGGTTTTGCTTCGTATTTGGCAGTATTTTATTGGTGATAAAGGCGCAATTCAGGCATCAAAACCCCTGAGGATTTTCGGAATACTTTGTATTTCCTATTACTTATTGCATATAATAGGTATGGCTTGGACGGAAGACATTGCTTCCGGTTGGGATGAACTGGAATACAAATTGAGCTTTTTGGTGATCCCATTGTTGTTTGTTTTCAGAGTTCCATATAAAGATAAATTCCTTCGTTTAGTTTCACTTTCGTATGTTGGTGGAACTATTTGTTTTATGGCTTATGCCTTGATACGCGCAAGCTTGAGATACGAAGATGAGGGACTTACGGTTTGGTTCTATTCTCAGCTAAGTTCATATTTTCATCCCGCATACATGGCTCTCTATGCTTGTTGGGCTGCCATATTATCCATTCAACTCTTCAAAGAGTATCCCAGATTTAATTTTATATTTTGGATTTCTGCTTTACTTATGCTGTTTTTTGTTGTATTACTCGCGTCGAAAGCAGGATTTTTTGCGGCTATCATTACCGTGTTTTTCGCAGCAGTTTATCTTTTAAGAATCTCGTTTAAAAGCTATACCCATTGGTTGATTATTGGCTCTTCTATTGCAATACTTGCTTTTGGTTCTGCATACAGCCCTTCGCTAAATCAGCGTTTGCTTGCGGCAACTGAAACGGTAAAGCAAAATGAAACGGATAATTCAATTATTGCATCTCCAGATACTGTTCAAAATCAAGTTTCACAAGGCTCTACTTCATTGCGCTTGATTGCCATGCGAGCAGGGTTTGATTATTTTGTTTCACATCCTTTTGGCGCCGGTACCGGAGATTTGGATTTGGCCATGCTAGAAGAATATCAGAAAATGGAGGCAAGAGAATCAATTGAGAAAAAATTAAATCCGCATAATCAATACCTTTCAACAGGAGTGGCGCTTGGATGGCCGGGAATGCTGTTATTGCTCGGGATTTTGTTTTTTCCGGCTTGGCATTTTTTGCGGAAAGGTAGAATTATTCATTTCGCTCTTCCCCTTATCCTTGCCTTCAATTTAGTGTTCGAATCAATGCTCGAAGTTCAAGGAGGAATTGTGTTTTTCGTTTTCTGGATTACTCTGTTACTTGCAGAGCCCGAGAAAACCTTAAGCATAGAATAATCAGGCTTTTGCTTTTGCTTTTTTGAATTTTGCAGCAGCTTTTACAAATGAAACGAAGAGAGGATGTGGATTATCAACCGTGCTCTTGTATTCAGGATGGAACTGAGCTCCTAAGAAGTATGGATGATTGTCTAGTTCAACAATTTCTACCAATCCCGAATCCGGATTTATACCAGTAGCTTTCATTCCGGCTACTTCATACTTTTTAAGATAGTCATTATTAAATTCAAAACGATGACGGTGACGTTCTTCTACAAATTCAGTTTTGTAAGCTTGAAATGCGAGCGTTCCTTTTTCAACCTGACATGGATAAGAACCTAATCGCATTGTGCCACCAAGAAATGATACTGATTTCTGCTCAGCCATAAGGGCAATTACCGGATGTGGCGTGTATTCTTTAATTTCGGTGGAATGTGCATCGGTATAACCCAAAACATTTCT
>JBDNHP010000008.1:0-2100 GCA_041688765.1 Flavobacteriales bacterium | reverse complement strand
ATAGTTGAAAATGTAATTAATTACGTTTGGGATGCTGAAAATGTAGGGTGTGGAAGCCCCACAGAAGTGGATGGCTCCGGGCTAGGACTAATTGGAGGGGCTGCGGGCTGCAGTGATCCCGATGCTGACAATTATAATCCATTTCTTGAGCCTGGCGGTTATTGCCAATATATTGGTTGTATTGACGCTTTAGCTGTCAATTATGATTTAAATGCAAATTTTGATAACGGCTTATGTGTTTATGTTCCAAGTGATGCAGTTGAATGCGCCCTTGCTTTGGGTATCATAATGGATGGCCCCGAAATATTAACATCTAATTTCGGTGGTGGGAATTCAGGGACTGCTGGATCTTGCTGGACAGATCAAGTCATAAACAACGGCATTTGGCTGCAATTTGAATCAACAGATTCTGAAGGAATTATAAACTTTGCTGCTACCGAACAAAGCTTGGATATTGCCGTTTTTGATGCTTGTGGTGGGTCTGAAATCTATTGCAACGAAGCTATTCAGGGTAATGGATATTATTACATTTCCGGACTATCAGCAGCCTCTCAATATTTTGTATTTATTGATTCAGAAAGTCAAGGTGCCTTCCAACTCAATATTCTAAGTGGTCATCCTGGTTGCAATGATTCCGAAGCTGACAATTATGACGCTGGAAGTTCTTTGGACGATGGCACTTGCCAATATTTAGGATGTACTAGTCCCCAAGCTTGTAACTACGATCCAGACGCAAATGCAGATGACGGTAATTGCGAAACATATACAACCTTAACTGCCATTGTATATGCAGATCTGGACGGTAACGAATATTTCGATTTTGATTTTTTTGATGACGCCCCTCTTAGCAACAAACAAATTCTAGTTGAAGAAACAGGTGAAATTATATTCTCAGATAATTTCGGACTATTTCAATATCAGGTTCCTGCGGGCAGCACATATACATTCACACTATTGGATAATGATGATATTTATGAGCCCCTTGAAAACTCCATTGGTGTTGAAATAAACGCATCTAATAATTGTGGCAACCAAACCCTACATCTAGGTTTCAGTGTACAAAATGGTCAAATTGCATCTGTTTGAGGGCCTTGTTGCATTTGGATGATGAATATACACTGTAACAATGGCTTCAATCCTGGTGTTTGGGTTAACAATATTGGTAATCTTCCTTTTAACGGCGCATTTACACTCAGTTTTGACCCCATTCTCAATGCTGTTCCACTCAATGGTGTTGTTCCTCCTACGAGCATTAGTTCTGGCGAAGTAGCTTGGGATTTAGACAATCACATGCCGGGACAAAGTCTTTTATATCAGTGCCATATTGAAGGGCCCGGAGTAGATTATATTGGACAGGAATTTCCTATTGCTCTTCATTTAATTCTTTATGATGATGATGATAATGTGGTGTATGACCAAACCTGGACTCTTTTTCCTATTGTAGTTTGTGCCTATGACCCAAATGATAAATACGCTGAGCCTGCCGGGTATGAGCAGCCTCACTACGTATTGGCAGAAAATGAAATTGAATACCGAATTCGTTTTCAAAACACCGGTAATTTCCCGGCGGAGTATATCACCATTGAAGATACTCTGGATACAGAAACATTGGATTTAAGTACATTTTATCCTGTCTTTGCATCGCATAATTTTATGACCTGTTTGCAGCCGAACGGACTTGTGGAATTTACATTTAATGAAATAAATCTTCCAGATTCTACTAGTGATGAACCCGGCAGCCAAGGTTATGTTGTTTACCGTATTAAACCAAAACTTGATGTTGAGCCGGGCACCGAAATCAACAACACCGCCTACATCTATTTTGAGCAAAATCCTCCCATCATTACTAATACCACTTGGCATACCATTTATGATTGTTCAGAACTTGAATTGCTGGATGGATCAACTTCTGAAATTTGTGAAAGTGGAAATACTTCAATTAATATAGATTATCCTTATGTAGAATCGCTGGAATGGAGCATCAACGATGAGGAAGCCGGAATGGGCAACATACTTGAGTTAAACGGACTCGAGCCTGATAATTATACTATTTCTCTTGTAGCTTCCAATCCTCTTTGTGCGGCTACATCTGAAGCATTT
>JBDNHP010000146.1:0-2470 GCA_041688765.1 Flavobacteriales bacterium | reverse complement strand
TGGCAGAAAAAATTACATATTCATGGGCTCTCATGAAAGTGCACAAAGAAGTGCAATGCTCTATTCGTTCTTCCTCAGCTGCAAACTTAACAACATTAATCCTGAGGAGTGGCTTGAAGATGTGCTCTTACGGATCAACAATACCAAAGCATCAGAACTCCACAATCTACTACCAAATCGCTGGAAAAAGGCCTAATTAACGACGAATAGTCAATTTTATTTACTTTTAAAGGACGTGCTTTAGCGGAGGGATACGCACAAATCAAGAGAATTTTTTGATGGTGAATCAGTCGTTAATCGGATGAGACTATTTCATTTTAAAAAAACAAATTCCGTCCCCTCGCCATCACCTCGGAGTATCTTGTTCCCTAATAATTTCCTGCTGCCGCCATCCCCAAGTTTTTTTATCCCAATAAAAGGGTGGCTTCATGTGATCTTCTAAACTTGGAGGATAGGCTTCTGTGGTCATCCAGCCGGGTTGATTATTGGTGTCGAATGAAACAGTTGACACATAAAAATGCAAACTCGCTCCGGGATTATCATGAATCTTTGCTTGTTTAGCAGCACCATTTTCATGAAAAGTCAATTGAACAGAAACAGTAAAACTTAAATCAATTTCTTTTAGTTCACAAGTGGGATTACCCTGTAAATCGTAAAAAATCCATTTGGCATGACCATTTATAAATGGTGTGCGAATAACCGAAACAGGGCCCTTGCTGTAGTAGTGAAATAGAGTATCGCCCTTGGTTTCCTTTAAATTATGGGCTTGCACTTTCTCTTTTTCCTTTGGCTGCACTTTCTGTTTTTCTGTTTCGGTTTCTTTTTTAGGCTCTTCCTTTTTCTCGTTTTCTTGCCTTTTTTCTGGAATTAACTTTTGAATTTCCAAAGCTTCCTCTTCTGCTTTTCCAGTCATATCCTGTGCGTTGGTAGCGGGTAAATTTTTGGAAAGAAGCGTGTCTAATTTGCTATTTAACTCAGCTATTTCTAGTCGAAGACTAACAACCTGATTAACATTCTGATCAATTGGAGTCTCATTAGCGCAAGAGGCAAATGCAAAAAATGCTATGAAGAGGGGTAATCGATTTTTCATTTTTTAAAAAAGGCTAATATCATGCCAGTACATTCTGACTAATAGGCTAAATATTCATTACCTCATGCCGAGCTCATGCAAAGTAAAAGCCAAGTTCAAAAAGGTAATCAGCTATAAATGTAGCAATTAGAAAACCTTTTTAAAAGAACTCTCGTAAAGTAGGTCGACCGTGACCCTATCTCGGCCAATGATTTATGAAACCACACCTAAAAACCTTCGTCTTTCTAGTCTTTTTGTTAGTGTTTCAAGCCTTTTCTAATCTTCAGGCTCAGTGCACCTATGGGGGCACAATGAACGCAGACAATATCACTCCAACGGTACAAGGGCAAACTGTTAATATCAACAATGCTACCGGTGGCGACCAGTACATTTTGAATGCAACTTCAGGTTGTACATATACCATATCAACCTGTGGCTCAACCTGGAATACCCGACTAACTGTTTTTAATGAAGTCCCTTCTGTAGTTGCACAAAACAATGATTACTGCGGAAACCAGGCTCAGCTTACTTTTACAGCTACTTATTCCGGCCCCTATGTTGTTCAATTAAACAGAAGCAATTGCGGTACCAATAATTCGAACGCAATTATGAATGTAACTCTCAACTATTGTGAAGTAATAACGGGCTGTTTAGACTTAAATTCATGTAATTACAACCCAGACGCTAATCAAATAGATCAAACCACATGTTGTTACGACTATTGCGCTACTTTGCAGTTGTGGGATAGCGGTGGTGATGGATGGGAGGGAGCAACTTATACATTGGTAGATAATTTTGGCAATGTATATGGTACAGGCACTTTGCAAAACGGAGCCTATGGTTTGGTGCAGTTTTGCCTCTTGGCGGGCTGTTATGAGCTAATTGTTGATGGAGGAACTTCGCCCTCTGAAATATCCTGGACTTTAAGCACTTCGAATCTTGGCTTAACCACTGATAGCGCTAATAAATCTGTTGATTTTAGTGTGGGACCTGGTACTTGTGGGTGCAGTGATGCTGCAGCATGCAATTTCGATCCTGCGGCAACATTAGACAATGGGTCTTGTTGTTTCTCCGCCTGTTCGGTAATTACTGTTGGAGGTGGAAGTAATGACGGTCAAATTTCATGGGAAATTTTGGATGGCCTGAATGTTATTGCTATCGGAGGCGAAAACATTAACAGTCCACTGAATTTATGTCTCGATGGTTGTTATACGCTCAACCTTTATGATTCGGGAGGAAATGGCTGGGAAGGGGCTACTATACTCATTGAAGATCAATATGGACAAATACTTTTTGTTGGATCATTATCCGGATTTTCAGCCTTTAGCACATTTAATATTTGTTCTGAAAATCCTCAGGATTTTGGATGTGAAAATGTTAGCCCGCCAGGATGTCCTGATA
>JBDNHP010000145.1:0-6461 GCA_041688765.1 Flavobacteriales bacterium | reverse complement strand
GGAGAGGCGCAGAGATTAGAACGCAGAGAGGCGCAGAGATTAGAACGCAGAGAGGCGCAGAGATTTAACGCAGAGAGGCGCGGAGAGTGGGACGCAGAGAGGCGCAGAGAGTAGGACGCAGAGAGGCGTAGAGGAAATAACTATTTTTTTTGGATACGAAGAATTAAGAATGAGATTTTTTGCAGATTTGACCACTCTGACTGGAGGAATATACTAATTAATTTGAAAGGCTAGATAAAAGATTCGTTGGATGCTAATTAAGCATTCTGCTATCGTTTCATAAAAACCCACTCACTCCCATCCCAAAAAGAGCAAAATCATATTTCACAGGATCTTCCTTGTCAAATTTTCGGAGCATTTGATCAAGTTCTTCAACGGCCCTGCGATCGTTTTGCTCTCTGCTCAATAATCCAAGTTTGCGAGCTACATTGCCGGTATGTACATCAAGCGGAACAGAAAGTACCGAGGATTTTAGCCCCTTCCAGATTCCAAAATCCACTCCTTGATCATCATTTCGAACCATCCAACGCAAATACATATTTAATCGTTTAGCTGAAGCCCCTCTGTTGGGATCAGAAATATGCTTTTGGGTTCTTAGGGGTGCATCATACTGAAGAAAAATCTTTCTAAAAGCCGAAATACAGTCCATGGCACTCAGATTCTTATAACTGAAAGCATTTTCAAGCCCTCCTTCTGTTTTATAAATATTTCTGAGGGCTTCAATAAAATAAAAAAGATCTGTATCATTAAAAGTGCGATGAACAAATCCCAACATCCTTCTCAAGTCCCGATCGTCATGATTCAAAATGAAATCATAAGGTGCATTATCCATTCTTTCCATCAGATCATTGGTTTTGTTGATAATCGTAACCCTTTGACCCCAAGCGAAACTCGCAGCAAAGAATGCCGAAATTTCGATATCTTCTTTCTTCTGAAATCGATGAGGAATGCTGATTGGATCAAGAGGAATGAATTCAGGTCGATTGTAAATGTCAATCTGCTCATCCAGCAGGGATTTCAAGTCCCTCAATCGCTTATTCATAATTCAAAGATAAAGGCTTTGCTTGTGCATTAAAAAATGGGCTAATTTAGCATCCCAAATGAAGTTCCTCTTTCCTGAAATACTTTATGCGCTCGCCGCACTTGCCATTCCGGTAATCGTTCACCTCTTTAATTTCAGAAAATTCCGAAAGGTCGATTTTCCGAACGTCGCGTTCCTCAAGGAAATAAAGCAGGAAACCCAGAGTAAATCCAAGATCAAACATCTGCTCATTCTGTTGAGCAGATTACTTGCAATGGCTGCTATTATTTTCGCTTTTGCCCAACCTTATATACCCCTCGAAAAAAACTCAAAACCTTCACAAGGCAAGGTTGTTTCCATTTTTTTAGATAATTCATTCAGTATGCAGGGTGAATCTGAGGAAGGACCATTGTTTGAAGTTGCCAAAAACAAGGCAATGGAAATTGTCGAATCTTTTTCTGCCACCGATCGATTTCAGTTGCTTACTCATGATTTCGAAGGTCGTCATCAACGTTTAGTAAACAAAGACGAAATGTTGGAAATGCTTGGTGAAACTGCCATCAGTTCCAATCACCACAGTCTTTCAGAAATCATAGGCAGACAGTTTGACGCTGTAAATGAAGCCATTGGAGATAAAAGTGTTTTCGTAATCGGTGATATGCAAAAGAGCGGGCTAGACTTTGAACAATGCCCGACTGACAACAATATTCAGGTTGTTTTGGTGCCCACCAGTAATGTAAACGCCAACAATGCCTGGCTCGATTCCATTTGGTTCGAAACACCGGTACGTCAACTCAATGAGCCTGAACGACTGAGCTTTAGATTAGGTGCAAGCGGTGAGGAAGCGATGGAAGATATTCCGGTTGTTTTCAATATTAACGGACTTCAAAAAGCCATTGGAAGCACCCCTGCTGATCCACTTCAACTTATTGACACTACGCTCAGCTTTTCTAATACCACAACTGGCTGGATGAAGGCTTCCATAGAAATCACGGATCACCCAATAACCTTTGACAATCGCTTTTACTTCAGCTATGAAGTTGCTGATAAGATTAATGTATTGGAATTGAAGGCAAAGGATATTATCCGCGATCCTTTTTACAATCTTTTTAGTGACGATCCATTCTTTCGCTTCGAAGCTATTAATGAAGGTTTGGTTGACTTTAACTCCTTTCCTGAGTTTGATTTAATCATTGTTAATCAATTCCGATCATTATCGAGCGGATTGAATGCCGAGCTTAAAAAGTTCAGCGTCAATGGCGGTACGGTGCTCGTTATTCCTGCCTCAAATGCTGATGTTTCCGGATACAACCTGCTACTTGCTTCAATAGGTGATGATTTATTGACAGCGAAAAAAAATGTAGAAACGAAAGTAGGCAGCATAAATCTGGAGCATTATTTGTACAAGGGAGTTTTTGAAAAAGCGCCGCAGAATATCGATCTTCCTGCTATTTTAGGAATTTTTCCACTGAAAAGAACCAGCAGATCGGGTTCAGAAGAGCTCATGAGCAGCAAAACCGCAGATCCTTATTTAATCCAATATGAAACCGGAAGAGGAAGGATTTTGCTTTTCTGCACCTCACTTGATCCCGCCGATGGCAATCTTGCTCAACATGCTTTGTTTCCAGCAACAGTGCTAAGAGTTGCTGAATTCGCTCAGTCAAGAACTAGGCTTTCTTACACTATTGGTGAAGATCAGGCTATTGATTTGCGACAAATTGATATTCAATCGGAGCAGGTATTGAAAATGGTCTCTGATGAAAGTGGTGCCGAGTTCATTCCTGAGCATCGTCAGAGCGGTGGATCTACTATGGTTTATGTGCATAGTTCTATTAAAGAGGCAGGACATTACACCCTTTTAAACGGTACAGATACAGTGGCAGTTGTGGCATTCAATCAAAACAGATTGGAGTCAGATTTGCAAGCACTAGACGAGGACGATCTTAAAGCCGGAATTGAAGAATCAGAATTGAACTACCGTGTTTTGGAAAGCAGCATGGAGAGCATTACCAAAGAAGTTTCTGATTTGTCAGATGGGAAGAAACTCTGGTTTATTATGATAGTATTGGCTTTGATATTTCTGGCGATAGAAATTTTACTCATTAAGTTTTGGAAATAGCTATGAGGATACTGCTAAAATCGGCCCGCATCGTTGATCCTAAGTCATCACACAATGGCAAAACCCGCGATTTGCTTATTGAAGACGGAGTAATTAAAGAAATTAAAAACGATATTCAAGCTTCCAAAGCCAAAGTGATTGAAAGCAAAGGTTTGCATGTATCTCCAGGCTGGATTGATCTGCGAGCTAATTTTAAAGATCCGGGTGAAGAGCAAAAGGAAGGATTGATTAATGGATTGAATGCAGCGGCTCGTGGTGGATTTACGCGCGTTGTAATAATGCCTTCCACCAATCCTCCCATTGATTCGAAACAGGGCATTGAATATTTATTAAATCGTGCATCATCACACGTTGTGCAAGTATTACCTACCGGAACTATTTCGGAAGGTATGAAAGGTAAAAACCTGAGCGAAATGTTTGATATGCGTCAGGCAGGTGCTGTGTTATTTACCGATGATCAACAAGCTGTTGATCGCACAGAATTGATGCATAGAGCTTTGGAATATGCCAATAATTTTGATGCTTTGATAATGGCGGTTCCTTTTGATAGCAGCTTTGCTCCCGGCGGACAAATGCACGAAGGAATTGAGAGTTTAAAATTGGGAATGAAGGGAATTCCTTCCATTACAGAAAGTCTCCGATTACAGCGTGATCTCAGCATTTTGGAATATACCGGCGGACGTATGCACGTTTCCTTATTGTCATGCGCAGAAAGTGTAGATCTTTTGAAAAAAGCTGTTAAAAACGGCCTAAACGTAAGTGCTGATGTTTGCGCACATCAATTGTGTTTCAGCGATAGAGATTTGAGTGATTTCGATAGTAATTTCAAAGTTCAGCCCCCATTTAGAAGTGATGAACATCGCAAAGCATTAATAAAGGGCATCAAAGATGGCGTGATCACCGCCTTATGCTCAGATCATCATCCACAGGATACTGAATCTAAACGTTTAGAATACACCCATGCATCAAGTGGATTAAGTTCCATAGAAACTACATTTAGTTCAGCTATTGAAGCGCTATCCGAAAGTTTGGGACTTGAAAAGATTATAGAGCTATTGAGTTATGGTCCGGCGAAGGTGCTGAGAACCGTTCAGCATTCGATAGAAGAAGGCAACAACGCAGAACTGACCTTATTTAATCCACAAACAAATTGGGTTGTAAACAGAGCGAGTCTTGTTTCCCGATCCATTTATACCCCCTATTTTGGCAGAAGTGTTCTGGGCAGAGCCATCGGCATAATAAGAGCCAATCAGATGCAGATTTTTAACTGATTAGGCTTCTGCTTTAGGTCCGCCAAAATTCAAAGGCAAAACATGATCGGGGCCTTTACTTTCCTGAATTATCCCATTTTGAGATTCATACTTCGTGATATTATCAGCCAATGCACGCATTAAACGTTTAGCATGTTGGGGAGTGATAATGATGCGTGATTTTACCTTAGCTTTAGGTACACCGGGCATTACACGAATAAAATCGAGTACAAATTCAGCCGGTGAATGCGTAATTACAGCGAGATTGGAATACGTTCCTTCCGCTTGCTCCTCGCCCAATTCTATATTGAGTTGAGGTTTCTTCTGTTCTTCCATTTTCTTTTTTTCAAAGATAGGAAAATAGGAGGTTATGAATTCTTCAGCTTACAAATCAAATAAAACAATTGAAAATCGAATTTCATAATAGCCACGCTGAGCAATTTTTTTTTCGATTCTGTAAGGCCATACCAATGACATTTAACTCCTATTTTCTGCCGGATTGGGCTTAAATTATCGATAATTAATTGAAAGAGTAGACCTACTTTAGAAAATTGCGTAGAAATATGCTTTTTTTCTCCATTTCTATAGTATAGCTTTGGATGTGTAATTTTAATCGATTGTATTTTTCTGCTTAATATATGATTGATTAACAACAGATTGGAAACAAATATTCAAAATAAACTCGGATATTTTATACAGAAAAAGAGTATTTTGTTGTGAACGATTGATTATTTTGTTTGGTATTTAAAAATAGCAAAATGCCGCAATATGTGTTGATTTTAACAATTAAATACATAATATCACGAGAACACTTTTTATTCAACTCTTCTTACTCTGTTTAACATCCTGCTTAATCGCCAAACTAGCAGAACATGCTTTTCTTGATGCTTTCGCCGAAAAAGGAGATCAAGAATTTTTCTACAAGAATTCACGGGTGAATTCAGGTTCGTATATCTATGTTGCAGGGGCAAGTATAAACGATGATGGAAATTATGATATGCTGCTCACTAAATACAGTGGCACCACAGAAATTTAGACTGTAGAATTGGATGGTGGTGTAGAGGGTGATGATTATGCCGCCGATGTATTAGTGGATGGGGCCGGCAATATTATTATTTGTGGGACATCCGAAGTAAGTGCTTCTAATTTTAATGCCGTTGTGGTAAAGTACAATAGCAGTGGCACATTGCAATGGGCTTCTTCATTTGCAAGAGGTGCAAATCTTCATGATGGTTTTGTAAGTCTTGAACGTGATAACTCTAATAATATTTACGTTTGCGGGGCTACTCTAACCACTACTGAATTTAGTAATTATTTGATTGTAAAATACAATAGCAGCGGAACCCAACAATGGGCAAGTGCTTATGATTATAATGACCTGAATGATACCTCAGTTAAATTAGTTATTACCAGCACCTATATTCTCGAGAGTGGCGGAACTCAAGTTAATGCAACGGACTGGCAGATGACTTCTGTAAAATACCACCCATGTACAGGGGCTCAAGGCAGTGTATTGCATAAGGGTGGCGATGGTGAGGGAATTGATGAAGTGAAAGATGTGTGGACAGATGGCACTTATACCTATGTAGTTGGAGGGGTTAATAATGTTGGATGGGTTAATAATATGGTAATGGGCTTTGATTGGAAACTGATGAAATTGAACAGTGATTTATAGGTAGTTTGTAGCGCTACCTATAATGGTTCAGCAAGCGACGATGACATGATTGAAAATGTAAAAGTAGATGGCAGCGGTAATGTTTATGTATGCGGTTGGGCAACAATTAGTGGAGAAGGTAAAAATTATGTAACGCGCAAATACAATTCTTCCGGAACGGTTCAGAGGACTGCACTATTAAAAGAAGACTTGGAGAATGCAGATGATAAAGCCCTTTACCTTGAATTTGATTGGTCTGGCCATGTAATAGTTACCGGATCTTCTTTTAAAGATGTAACACCGATTTTCTGACTGTAAAATATAATTACACAAACGGTGCCGAGGTTTGGAAAACCAGGTTCAATAGCGATTATAATGATGATGATATTCCATCCAATATTGCCATAGATACTTCTG
>JBDNHP010000144.1:0-2676 GCA_041688765.1 Flavobacteriales bacterium | reverse complement strand
ACGAGTGGATGAAGGATTATAATTAGCAGCCGATGGATAAGTGCAGCCTAAGCAAGAATAATCGCAGTTGAAGTCTGAAATACTGGCGTCGGGGTCAAAATTACAAGCTGTTTCATCAGTACAACCATAGCAGAAGTAATGGCAATATCCATTGTCGGTTTGTGCTGCTGGGTCATAATTGCAAGCCTGAGGATCTGTACAGCCAAGGTTCAAAGAATTACAAGAACCATCATCTATGGTAGCAGCCGGATTGTAATTACATGCCGCTGGATCTGTGCAGCCTTCAATATCTTGATTAAAATTCAAACAACAGTTTCCTCCTGCGCTGATGGCATAAGTTCCTGCCCAGCAGCCATATTGTGTTTGATGAAAACGCAAAACGGAAGGCCCCATTTGGGAGAAATAAGCAATTAATTGTTCAGGAGAATTGCCGCTATCTGGCTGAGAATCACATTGATAACAGTATATAATCCAAGTATCTAAGCCTGGCGCCTGATAATTGGCGGTAGGTAAAAATTCTATTTGGGTTATTCCGGGACTTACTCCGGTAATGGTTGTTGCATGTGGCGGAGCGAGGTTGCAGTGATTATTACTGCCATTGTATCCGGCATACCAAACTCCGGCAACATTATTAGCATAAGTTCCTGTGATGTTCACTCTGCAAAACTCATAAGCAGCAATGCCGATGTACAGATTTGGGATATCGACATCGACATTAATGGTTAATGGACCTCCGTCATAATTGGAGAATATTACCAAGTTACCTGCAGGATTGCAGGTTTGAGCATTAGAGTGCACGAAATTCATGAACATGATGCTAATTAGTACAATACTGCGCATATTTGAAAAAGTTTGTGCAAAAGTTAAGGAATTTTTGTGAATTGATTTGATTAAAACTAGCCTTGGTAAGGTTCATCAATTATTATGGGAAATTTTATGCGCGACAATTTGTTTAAATAGGCTTTGTTCTTTGCAGGTGTTATCAGAACTTAATCGGTTGATATGCAAAGGAATCTAGCAAAACGATTAATTAAATCTTGAAACACTGTCAATTATTTAGAGAGGAATGTTTTTAAAGGTTGAATTTCAAGAACGGATGACTAGATTTTTTTTATTTCTTGATATAGGATTAAAATAAAAAAGTCGGGGAAATAAACCCCGACTTTTCAAATGTGAAGAAAATTATAAATTAATCAAATTTCATTTTACCTAACCATAGTGTTTTCCACTTTTGATCATGACCGATATAAGTTACGCTATTTTCTACAGCGTCGAATTTTTTCGGTTGATTTTTGCGAAGGAAGTATTGACCATCGCCCAATACATGAATTTTGTCTAAAGAGTTTGATTCTAGATTAATTTTACAAATTCTTGGGAAATAGAGGGCATAGAAAGTCTTCACTCCGTTAAGTGCATCTGAGAATCCGGCATATCCATTTTCTCCTTGGATTTCAAACATTTCCCAATGGGCAGTTTTGCCATCAGCCGAAAGGTAGAAATGTTGAAGCATTTGGAAAATCTCACTGTTTTTATCATTGTTCACTTTTCCTATACCATATTGTGCTTTGAGGCTTCCGTCTTTAGCAAAATGAAAACAAACAATATCCTGGTAAGCTTTCTTGGAAACACCATCGTAAGTTATTCTGCTTGATAACTGCCCTGCAATCAGAAGTTCGCCACTTGGCAATGCAACAAACTCTTCAATAAAGAATTTTTTGCCTTCATAAGCCGTTGCGCCTTTATCATCAGGCGCGGTTACCATTTTTGCTTTGAATTCTTTCACGGGAGTGGTAGTAGCATACTGAAGAGAATTTCCTTTAATTTTAATTAAATGAAAATTGCTCATCTTTTCAGAGGCACCTCTTTCCCATCGCATGTCTAGTGTGTTTTCTGCTCCGGTAAATCCAGGGCTTGGAATAGAAGCATATTCTCCAAATTCTTCATCATAGGCACCATCCGACTTCGCTGAACTTCCAGAGAAATATACAGAGCCATCATTTTCACTCATAGAGGTGATTAACATAGCTGAAGCTGGACTTTTGAATTCAATTTTATTTTGGAGCTGTCCTGACATATTGTATTCGAGGTACAAATATTTTGAAATATCAGTTGAACCTTTCATGGGGGCGAAAAGCATAATAATGTTGTCATTTTTCAGTTGATCACTGTAGATTAGCAAGTGCTTACCGTTGAGTTCAATAGGAAATTCTTTAATCTCTAACTGGTCATCAAAATGTAGGAAGTAATAGCTATCGCCTGATTTTTTATCCTCAGATTCTGTTTTGGTAAGAATACTAACATCATTTTTTCCTTCATTATATGAATTAAAAGTAGCTAATCCTAAGTAGTTTTTTCCTGAATCGTTTTTTGGCTTAATGGTTTCATTGAGTAATGTCTTTTTTAACTCAAACCTTTGTGTTTCATTATCCCATGTGCGAAGTGAAACCACTTTTCTCAATCTCAATTTCATGCTGAGAACATCGAAAGAAGTTGATCCTCCTACGGAAGCGTAATAAGCCGTGCGTTCATAATCAGGTTTATCTACTTTTTTTGGGTCAAGTAAATTTTACGGGGAGAATGATAGATTTGTGTAAAATCAAATCATTTGAATACATCATTGATCAGCCATGTTCTTCCTGAAGAACTGATTTTATATTTTGATCTTATCGGCATTTT
>JBDNHP010000143.1:0-3663 GCA_041688765.1 Flavobacteriales bacterium | reverse complement strand
TCTGGTAGGAGCATTCTTCTATGGCCCTTCCGTTTGCGATAAGGCAGTGGCCTTGCAGGAAGAAGTAGATGCCAAATGGGGTGATGTACAAAGCTCATATCAGCGCAGAGTTGATTTGATCGACAATCTAGTTCAAACGGTAAAAGGAGTAGCTGATTTCGAAAAGGAAACGCTTATTGCTGTGGTAGAAGCTAGAGCAAAAGCAACCAGTATCCAGTTGGATCCTTCAAATTTGAATGCTGAACAAATGAAAGAATTTGAAGAAGCTCAAGGCGGAATGAAAAGCGCTTTAGGTCGATTATTGGTTACTGTTGAACGTTATCCTGAACTCAAAGCAACGGAGAACTTCAGTCAGCTTCAAGCTCAATTGGAAGGCACTGAGAACAGAATCAATACAGCTCGTGATCGTTATAATGAGTCTGTTAAAAATTACAATACTCACATTCGCGGTTTTTGGAGAAAGCAAATGATCAAATTTTTTGGTGACGAAGAATTCCCAAAACGCGATGTTTTTGAGGCAAATGCAGGTGCAGAAAATGCTCCAAAAGTTGATTTCAAGAATTGATCGTGAGCAATAGTTCATACGATCATATCGACAAACATGCAATCGAAGCGGCCATCAAAGCCGCGGAATTGCATACACCCGGTGAAATCAGAGTTCATATAGAAGAACGTTGCCCTGAAAATGTTTTAGACAGGGCAGCGTATATCTTCTCTGAATTGGAAATGCATCTCACGGAGTTAAGAAATGGGGTGCTCATTTACCTGGCATTAAACGATCATAAATTTGCCATAATTGGAGATTCCGGCATTAACACTAAAGTAGATAAAACCTTTTGGGATAGCACTGCTGAACTCATGAAGATCCATTTCAAAAAGCAAGAACTTAATGATGGATTGTGCGCTGCTGTTATAGAAGCGGGAAATCAGCTCAAACAGTTTTTCCCTTTTGAACGTGATGATACCAATGAACTTTCGAATGAAGTAACATTTGGCAATACAACAAAAAAATGAGTAGAATAAAATATCTAGTTCTACTTAGTATTCTGGTATTTTCAATATCGTTTTTGAATGCTCAATCGGAGGATTGTTTTCCAAAAAAGAATGAAAATCAGTTGGTGTATGACCTTTCAGATTTGCTAAATAGCGAAGAAGAAATGCAACTGGAAAGCAGTTTACAAGAATTTGCGAAATCTTCATCCAACCAAATTGTAGTTGTTATTGTTGATGACATCTGCGGCATGGACAAAGCTCAATATGCCATTGAATTGGGCGAAGCATGGGGTGTAGGTCAAGCAGAGCAGGATAATGGCGTTGTTATCTTAGTGAAACCTACAGGCTCTGAAGGACAGCGACTGGTATTTATTGCCATCGGCAAAGGTTTGGAAGGAATAATTCCGGATGCCACGGCAGACGTAATTGTAAGGCATGAATTAATTCCTAATTTCAAGCAAGGCAATTACTTTAGCGGACTTAGCAATGCTAGTCAGGTGATTATGGATTTGGCTAAACAAGAATACAATTTTGAGAGCTATAACAGCAAACAAAAACGTGCTCCTATTTATGGGGCACTCATTGTATTTCTCATCATTATTTTTGTACTTGTTATGTTTGCCGTTCGCGCTAAACGCTATGCTAGTGTTAATGATCTGAGCTTCTGGGCCGCCTTTTGGTTACTTTCAAATTCAGGAAGAAGTCATGGTGGAGCATGGGGTAATTTCCATGGTGGCAGCGGAGGTTTCGGAGGAGGCGGTGGTGGTTTCGGCGGTTTTGGCGGTGGAAGTTTTGGCGGCGGCGGTGCAGGTGGAAGTTGGTAATTCTATATTTGACAAATGGTAAAGTTTGGTAAAATAGTTGGTGCTGCGCTAGGTTGGGCATTTGGTGGACCCATTGGTGGAATTATAGGTTTAGCTCTAGGGTCTATATTCGATGATGACAGCCTCAAAATGCAAACTACTACACAAGGTGGCAGAGGCTATGATAGTTATAGGCATCATACAAGTCCTGCCGATTTCAGTGCAGCCTTATTAGTGCTCAGCGCGGCGGTGATGAAAGCCGATGGGAAAGTGCTTAAATCTGAAATTGGATATGTGCGCAATTTTTTGGCCAAACAATTCGGTGAGGCCTCTGCCCAGCAACAAATTCTAGCCTTAAGAGATATTCTTGAAAAGGAAATTCCACTTAAAGATGTTTGTGAGCAAATTCGGCATTTCATGGAGCATCCAATGCGATTGCAATTATTGCACTATCTATTTGGAATAGCCAAAGCCGATGGGAAAGTTGAAGAAATAGAAGTTGAAGTTGTTGAACGTATTGCGCGGTATTTGGGAATTAATTCGCGTGATATGGAATCTATTCGTGCCATGTTCTATAATGATCCCGGCAAAGCATACACCATTCTTGAAATTGAACAAGGGGCAAGCGATGAGGAGATCAAGAAAGCATACCGAAAGATGGCCATGAAATACCATCCTGACAAAGTTCGCGAATTAGGAGAACAACATGAGAAAGCGGCCCATGAGAAGTTTATTGAAGTGCAAAAAGCTTATGATACCCTCAAAAAAGAGAAAGGATTTTAATTGAAATAGAATTAAATATTAAAACATTATTTTATGCTTGGCGATATGATGGAAAAACTCCGCAAAATGCAGGAGCAAGTTGAAACAACAAAATTGAAATTATCTAATCAGGAAATTAGTACCGAAAAAGAAGGAATTAAAATAAGAATTAATGGTTTGCGCGAAATACAGGAAATTGAAATTGCCCCTACCCTTTTCGAAGATCATGAAATGCTTCAGGAACTTTTGATTACTGCTGTAAATAGGTCTATTAAAGAAGCAGATGCACTATACGATCGTGAAATGGCAGGTGCGGCGCAAAGCATTATGCCTAATTTACCTGGAATGTAATTAAAATTGCATTGACTAAGCTAGAAATTCGTGAACAATACCTCCAAAAAAGGAATTCCCTTTCGGCAGAAGATCGTTGGGAAATTGAGCAATATGTATTTGATAAAGTTCTGGATATCATTTCCAGAAAATCATGCGGAACAGTACATTGTTATATTGGCAATCCAGAAAAAGATGAATTTCCGACTCTCCAATTAATTGAAAAAATTTGGTTGAGAAACATCCAGGTTTGCGCTCCACGCATGGATAAAGGTCGAAAATTAAACAGTTATTTAATTCATTCTGATTCCAAACTAGAGCTCCATCCTTTTGGTATTTTGGAGCCTCCTCCCCTACATTTTATTGATGCAGCCAACATTGATTTGGTGCTAGTGCCACTCCTCGTTCATGACCATAATCTGCACAGATTAGGCTACGGCGGTGGATATTACGATCGCTACCTTCCCACCTGCTCCAATGCTTATAAATTGGGCATGAGTTATTTTGAGCCTATTGCAGCGATTCCGGATGTTGAAGCTACGGATGTTGCATTGGATGAGGTGGTTTGGAAGGTGTAAATGGAAGGCTGAAAATTTAGGGAAAACTGAAACAACAAGGTTCTAGTACAATACTCTAATACACCTGCTAGCAAATCCTGTTCTACACTAAATCAATGTGCCAAAAACGCAGTAGAATCAAGGCGCGTAATTGAGCGCACAGAACATCAGGATGCTATAGATAAAAACTGCAAAAATGTTCAACAAAAAGAGCATTT
>JBDNHP010000142.1:0-5672 GCA_041688765.1 Flavobacteriales bacterium | reverse complement strand
TAATGCAGGCCAACAATCCTGGTCAAAGCGCATTAGGAACCTGGGAAATTGTTCAAGGTAATGCCACAATCAATAACATCAACAATCCATCAGCCAACGTTACTAATATAGGAATTGGAGTCAATATTTTTGAATGGAATATTGATAATGGGCCATGCCCCGGTGGGGCAACCGTTGATCAAATGACTATTACGGTTTATAACCAAAATGCATCGGCCGCCAATGCAGGGCCTGACCAATCATTTTGCTCATCCACCTTTGTCTCAACAAATCTAGCAGGCAACGCTGCTACATTCCCTGGTACTGCTCAGTGGACTGTAATTTCCGGCTCAGGTACCTTTTTAAATGCAGCAAGCCCTTCAACACAAGTTAGCGGTTTGACTATCGGACAAAATATTTTCCAATGGGCCAAAAACAATGGCCCTTGCGGAACAACTACCGACACTGTAATTATTACCCTATTTGACGCAAATACTCCCGCCGCACAAGCAGGGAATGACGCGGAATATTGCACTCCAACCACATCACACCAAATGACAGCCTCTGCTGCTGGTTCCCCGGCAACCGGCACTTGGACCCTCATTTCCGGTAATGGTATAATTGCAAATGCATCCAGCGCAACATCTAATATTTCAAATCTTGGATTAGGTCAAAATGTATTCCGATGGACCATCAACAATGGCCCATGCCCCGGCTCCAATTTTGACCAAGTAACTATAACCATTTACGATCAAAATGCTCCTGTTGCAAACGCTGGTCCAGATCAAAGTTTCTGCTCCAACAATTTTGTAAGTGCCAACCTGAGTGCGAATAATCCTACTCTTCCTGCAACGGGGATGTGGACGCTCGTTTCAGGATCCGGTAATTTCTCAAATGCTAATGCAGCTTCAACAACGGTTTCAGGACTTGCTCTCGGACAAAATATTTTCCAATGGAATATTGATAACGGCCCTTGTGGAAACACTATTGATCAAGTAATAATCACCTTATTTAATGCAAACCTAATTTCAACAGACGCAGGACCTTCTGTTGAATATTGCTCCACAACCTCGTCCCATATAATGGCCGCCTCAGCAATTGCTCTGCCAGCCACAGGAATATGGACATTGATAAGTGGAAATGGAGCTATTCAAAGTCCTAATAGCCCTACTTCTTTAATTAATAATCTAACCGTAGGAACCAATGTTTTTCAATGGACGGTAAACAATGGGCCTTGTGGCAATAACATCTCCGATCAAGTTAGCATTACTATTTATAATCAGAATCAGGCTAATGCGAATGCGGGACCAGATCAGGAGTTTTGCTCTACCAATTTCACAGAAGCGCAACTTAGTGCAAATTCTGCTCCGGCGCCTGCTAGCGGCACTTGGACTGTGATATCGGGAACGGGTACATTCTCTAATGCTAATGATCCAAATGCAACAGTAACCGGACTAAGCTTCGGAAGTAATATTTTCCAATGGAGCATTAATAACGGTCCTTGCCCCAATTCAGGAAGTTCCGACACTGTTAACATCGTTATTTTTGATGAAAATCAGGCTGGGGCTTCGGCCGGTGATGATGCTGAATTATGCACGCCCACCGGAACTTATACAATGAACGCGAGTCCTGCTATAGCCCCTGCAGTTGGCGTTTGGACACTAATAAGTGGAAATGGAACCATTAGCCTTCCTTCCAGCGCCACTAGCAACATTTCAGGTTTAGGCATAGGCGCAAACGTATTTAGATGGTCTATTTCCAATGGCCCTTGTGGGGTTCCCGGATTTGATGAGGTAACAATTTTTGTTTTTGATGAAAATCAACCAGATGCAAATGCTGGTCCTGATCAGGAATTCTGTGGGAGTCCTGCTATCCCAATTATTGCCCAAATGGATGCAACAGCCCCTATTTTTCCGGCTACCGGCGAATGGACACTTGTTCAAGGGAATGGAAATATCACCGATGTAAATGATCCTCAAACAACAATAATCGGACTGGGAATTGGAGTTAATATTTTCGAGTGGACTATAAGCAATGGCCCTTGTCCGGGTGCTATTACCACAGATCAGATAATTATCAATGTTTTTGCCCCTTTCCAACAAGCTGCGGATGCCGGTGACGATCAGGAAATTTGCTCTGATCTTAATTCAGCTACCTTAACTGGAAACACCCCTACTGTTCCTGCCACGGGCTTTTGGGAAGTAGTAAACGGATCAGGAACTTTTAGTAATCCCCAAAATCCAACAACAACTGTTACAGGCTTAACGGTTGGCACAAATACATTTGAATGGAACATCGACAACGGCCCATGTCAACCCTCTCTTACCAGCGACACCGTTGTTATATTGATGTATGATGAGGATGCTCCCATTGCTAATGCAGGCCCGGATCAAGAAATTTGTTCAGATAATCCTGTTACCAATATGGATGCCAGTGCCAGTGTATTCCCCGGACAAGGCACATGGACTCTAATTGCAGGATCAGGTAATATTTCAAATATCAACGATCCTTTTACTAGCATTCTCACTCTTGGTATTGGCGAAAATATATTTCAATGGACTATCAATAACGGGCCATGCGATGATGGAATAACAACCGATTTGGTTTCCATTTTTGTTTATGATGATAATGCCCCATCCGCAAATGCTGGAGCTGATCAGGCATTGTGTACACCAAATACATCAACCACTCTTGACGCAAATGATCCAATTTTCCCTGGTACCGGCCTATGGACAGTGATCAGCGGAAATGCTGTGTTTGCAGATGATCAAAATCCAAATTCAAGTGTTTCTGGATTAAGCATTGGACAAAACATTCTTCGTTGGACCATTTTAAACGGCCCTTGTCTCCCAGGATCAACTTTCGATGAAGTAATTATCACCGTATTTAACCAAAATGCCCCTATAGCAAATGCAGGGCCTGATCAATCATTCTGCACGCCAGTGGCATCAACACTTTTGGCGGGAAACATTCCTCTGTCTCCTGCAACAGGAGTTTGGACTTTAATAAGCGGAACCGGTAACATCACTAATCCATCGAATCCATCATCAAACGTGAGTGGATTAACTGTAGGTGCTAATATATTCCAATGGACCGTTTCCAATGGGCCATGTGGAATTTCAACTTCTGATCAAATAACCATTTTCATTTTTGATGAAGACCAAGATGATGCAAGTGCGGGTCCAGATCAAATTCTGTGTTCTCCTCAGTTTTCTACCACGCTTATTGGAAACAGTTTAATTTTTCCTGCAAGCGGATTATGGGAGTTGGTAAGTGGTACAGGCACCATCGCTGATCCTACAAGTCCAACTACAGATGTAACAGGGCTTTCCGTTGGTAATAATGTATTCAGATGGATCGTTTCCAATGGGCCTTGCTCACTATCATCCAGCGAAGATTTGGTTACTATAACCGTTTACGATTCAACTGCTGAAGCTGCAAATGCAGGTCCTGATCAGGATATTTGCACTCCACAGTCTTCAGTCACGATGGCGGCCAATACTCCTATATTCCCCGGCACTGGTCAATGGACTTTAGTTAGCGGTACTGGTTCAATTACAGATCCTGCAAATCCTGCAACTACTATTACATCAATGGGCGTTGGAATAAGCACTTTTAAATGGATAATTAACAATGGTCCCTGTGGCTCTGAAACCACCAGCGATCAAGTGGTAATTAATGTGTTCTCCAGTCAGGCGCCAGCAGCTAATGCCGGACCCGATCAAAATCTATGCACGCCTCAAGTCTCTACATTCATGGAGGCCAATAATCCAGTTGTTCCAGCCACAGGATCATGGCTGCTCATTTCAGGTACCGGAACTATTGTAAATCCAACGAGCCCGACTTCTGAAATCACCGGTCTTAGCATTGGTGTGAATACATTCCAATGGACAATCAGTAACGGTCCTTGTGCAAATGCACTTACGTCTGATCTGGTTAATATTACCGTATTCGACGGTGGTGCTCCCTCTGCTGAAGCGGGGCCAAATCAAGATTTATGCACCCCTACTTCATCAACATTTATGGATGCAGAAGCCGTTCTTCCTCCAGGAAATGGCCTCTGGTCTGTAGCAGAAGGAACCGGGGTATTTGCAGATCCAACCGATCCATTGACAGAGGTTACTGGTCTTACTATCGGAATCAATAAATTCTACTGGACGCTCGACTACTCAACTTGCGGAATTCAAATAGACAGCGTTACTGTTATTCTCTACGATAGTAATTTACCTCCTTCTTATGCCGGTGAAGATCAGGAGTTCTGCACCCCAATTGATCAGTCAGTTCTCAATGCAGATCCTGTATTATTTCCAGCTTTTGGAGAATGGTCAGTAATAGGTGGTTCAGGTGATATTGATGAGATAAATGAGCCAATCACAACCGTTACAAACTTACCGGTAGGAGAAAACATTTTTGTGTGGACAATTACAAGCGGAGGCTGTTTAGATCCGGAATTGCGAACAGATACTGTAAGTATTTTCATATTTAATCAGAATCAAGCTCAGGCTTTTGCCGGTGATGATCAATTCCTCTGCACACCTAATACGTCTACAACGCTTAATGGCAATGCGCTTATCTTCCCCGCAGCCGGTTCTTGGACTCTAATTTCTGGCTCTGGCGTAATTGCAGACCCTACGAGCCCTATAACGCAAGTTAGCAACCTTAGTGTTGGAGAAAACATATTCGAATGGACAATTAACAATGGGCCTTGCCCAGAAGCAACTACTAGCGATTTAGTAAGTATTTTCATTTACGATCAAACTCAAGACACAGCAAATGCCGGCTTGGATCAAAGTTTTTGCACTCCTGTGTCTTCGGCTACGCTTAACGGCAATGATCCCGTTTTCCCAGCCATAGGGGACTGGTTTGTGTTGAGTGGCAATGGTATTGTTACTGATATCAACGATCCTAACTCCGAAATCACAGGTCTTTCGATCGGTGAGAACATTATTCGCTGGACCATCGACAATGGCCCTTGTGGAGAACCAACAACCAACACCGTTTCCATCTTTATTTTTGATGAAAATGCAGCCGACGCTGACGCCGGACTTGATCAGGAAATTTGCTTCCCAGAAAGTTCTGTTTTCATGACCGCTAACGACCCTACAAATCCCGGTGGTGGATTCTGGATTGTGGTGCAAGGAACTGGAGTCTTTGCAAATCCTTCAAGTCCAACTTCAGAAGTCACTGGATTGAGCATTGGCGAAAACATTTTCCAATGGATTTTATTAAACGGTCCTTGTGCTAACAATAACACCTCCGATCAGGTTTCGATTTTCGTATTCGATCCTAACAATGCCTTTGCAAATGCAGGGCTCGACCAAAACTTCTGCTCTCCAATAAGCAGCACTAACCTCAATGCTGATGTGCCCAATAATCCTTCATTTGGAACATGGACGCTTATTCAAGGAACAGGAGTGATTGCTGATCCAAACAATCCAAACACACTTGTTACTGATTTGAGTATTGGACAAAATACTTTCGCCTGGACGGTGTACAATGGCCCATGTGATCAAGGACAAACAGTTGATGTTGTGAATGTTTTTATTTACGATGAAAACCAAAGCCCTGCAGATGCCGGTCCAGATCAAGAAATTTGCACCCCCACTACCTCAGCAGTAATGGCTGCTAATGCGCCAATATTCCCAGCAACTGGTATCTGGTCTTTATTCCAGGGCTCAGGAACCGTGCAAAAC
>JBDNHP010000141.1:0-3604 GCA_041688765.1 Flavobacteriales bacterium | reverse complement strand
AGCGCTTTCCAATAGCTTTCAGGTTTTTCATCTTTATTGTGAAAGGAAAGAAAGCGCACAGCATCAGCATAGCCTCGAGCTGTAAGTGGTATGCCACTATACGCAGATGCTCCGGATGCAGCAGTAATGCCCGGTACTATTTCATAAGGTATGTTGTATTTGTACAAGGTTTGCAACTCGTCCAGAACATTGGAGAAAAATGCTACATCGCCTCCCTTCAAGCGAACAACCAGTTTGTTTTGATAATAGTGCGATACCAATAAATCATTAATCTGTTGCTGCACTGCAGATTTTGGAGAGCCGTTTTCTTTACCTACAAATATAATTTCAGCATTCGGGTGCGCATACTCTTGCAATAGTTCTTCACTCACAAGTCTATCGGCAAGTATCACATCTGCCATCCGCAGGTATTTTATACCTTTAAGCGTTATCAATTCTGGATCACCGGGTCCGGCGCCCACTATTATTACTTTTGCTGTTCCCATGTCGTTTAAGATTATTTTATTTCTTCGAGTTTTTGCTTATTTGTGCACAGTTTGAAAAGATTATAGAAATAATCCGGCTCCAACGGTTACATTGCTTGTTAGGTCTATCAGTATAAATTTTCCGTTCTCTTTTAGCGAATCATAAGCATCATAGGCTAGTGGTGATGCTGTTTTTATTTTGGCCCGGACTATTTCATTTAGTCCGGCCTGATTAGAGCTAATTTGCTCTAACGTGTTCACATCTATTTTGTACTCTATTTCCTTTATGACGATTGGTGTTATATCACTATTTATCTGAAGTGAATATCTATTGCCCTCTGACATATTTTTACTATCCATCCAAAAGAGTAATACATTTTGTTCCTGCGCCACTGCTGGAATATGCTCATCCTTTACAATCAAATCACCACGACTGACGCCAATGTTGTCTTCTAGATGAAGAGTGATACTTTGATTCGCAAACGCCTCATTAATTTCTTTACCAGCTATTTCAATTGCTTTAATTGTGCTTCTTTGCCCCGATGGCAATACGGTTATTTTGTCTCCTTTTTTGAAGATTCCACTGCTTATTCTACCGGCAAATCCACGGTAATCATGCAAATCTTTCGACTGCGGGCGTATCACGTACTGCACTGGAAACCTTGTTATTTTGAGGTTGCTAGTATTGTCAAGTGGTACAGTCTCAATAAATTCAAGCAAGGTTTTGCCCTTGTACCAAGCGAGCTTATCTGAAGCACTTACAATATTGTCTCCTTTGAGTGCGCTAATTGGCAGGTAGGTAACATTCTTTAATGCCAGTTTCTTTACTACCGCCTCATAATCGTTTACAATGTTATTGTACACCTTTTCAGAATAGTCGAGCAGGTCCATTTTATTTATTGCAACAACTACATTTTGAATGTCTAATAATGCTGCAATGATAGAGTGCCGTCTTGTTTGCTCCACAACACCATTCCTGGCATCTACCAGAATAATAATCAGTTCAACATTGGACGCTCCAGTTATCATGTTGCGCGTATATTCTATATGACCAGGTGCATCGGCAATGATAAATTTTCGTTTGGGTGTAGAGAAGTATTTATAGGCCACATCTATGGTAATACCTTGCTCCCTTTCTGCTCTCAGCCCATCTGTAAGTAAGGCGAGATCTATCAAGTCACCTTCCTTGTTTTTGCTGGCACGCTCTATAGCTTCAAGCTGATCTACCAGAATACTTTTACTGTCATAAAGCAAGCGTCCTATAAGAGTACTTTTACCATCATCTACGCTGCCGGCGGTTATAAAGCGAAGTAAGTCCATGTTTTTTCTTTTTATTATTTGTATTGTTTTAGAAATAGCCAATTCTCTTTCTGTCTTCCATGGCCGCTTCTGATATTCTGTCATCAATGCGGGTTTCGCCTCTTTCACTAGTACGGGTTGCCAATATTTCATTAATGATATCATCAATTGACGTGGCCTCAGATGTAACAGCGGCAGTGCATGTCATATCGCCTACCGTGCGGTAACGCACTTTTCTGCGGTTAATCACGTCGGTATTATCAATGCGTACAAATGGAGATACAGCTATCAATTGGTTTTCATATTCAATTACATCCCTCTCATGCGAAAAATAAATAGAAGGCAATTCAATTTTTTCTCGGCGTATATAGTTCCATATATCCAGTTCCGTCCAGTTGCTGATGGGGAATACCCTCACATTTTCACCTTTGTGAATTTTGCCATTATAGATATTCCATAATTCGGGTCTTTGCATTTTAGGATTCCATTGTCCGAATTCATCTCTTACAGAGAATATTCTTTCTTTTGCGCGTGCCTTTTCTTCATCTCTTCGGGCTCCACCAATGCAAGCATCAAATTCAAACTCCCGAATAGTTTCAAGCAAAGTGTGTGTCTGAAGAGCATTACGACTGGCAAATTTGCCAATGGACTCGGTAAGGCCTTTCACTTTGATAGTATCTTCTACTTTTCGTACGATCAGCTTTTCACCTGTTTGTGCAGCGAGCAGGTCTCTAAACTCCAGGGCTTCCTGGAAATTATGTCCTGTGTCAATATGCACAAGAGGGAAAGGAAACTTGCCTGGCCTGAATGCCTTTAATGCCAGATGTACCAATGTTATAGAATCTTTGCCACCACTAAACAGCAGCGCAGGGCGATCAAACTGGCCAGCTACTTCTCGCAGAATATGAATTGATTCGGACTCTAGTTGTTCCAAATAATCTAATTGATAAGTCATTTTGTTCTTTATTTTATTGCTTTCTAATATTGTATATGTATCCAGTATTCATTTTTTGATGCATCTTCTCAGCAATAAGTCCATAAACTGAAAACCTCCCTGGAATTTATCGCAGGGTTGCTTGGTTTGCAGACTATTCTTACAAAACCTTGATCATGCAGTTGGTGATTTGGAATGTTGATTGTATAGTTAATAGGCAATACTTCTTCCGTATTTCTGTGCCATAAAGGATTTAACTTTATCAAGTGCTTGCTTTCTTCCCATTTCAGCCAATCAACATTTTGTCTTTTAAGAGATTGTGCAGCTCGTAACGCGGTCAAGCAGACAGCCTTTCCTGTTAGAGCTCTTTTCCGGTTCTCTGCTTTACTTAAAAAGCAACATTCTTTCCTATCATCAATAGAAGCATAAAACGCTTTTAGTCCCTTTGTTTTTGAATAATGCGCAATAGATATATGGTAAGAATAGTATGATAGAAAGTTGATTTCTTTCCGATTCAATGTGCTATTCCAGCCAGCATTTGTCTGCTGAAATAGCCTCCCTGTATCCGAAGTAAATAGGGGGAAATCAAGTTGATTGGTCGCTATATAGTGAGTCAAAACTTGGTATTTAATACCACGGCGAGAGGAAACGGTAATGCGGCCAGAAAATTGGCTAATTCGTTTTTGCAGAGAGTCAATAAAGCTGAAATCTGCAATTTCGCTAGAAGCGGATATAATATCCTCTCTAAGAACATGAGTCATGTCTTTCGATTTTTTTGAATGAAGTTGAAGGGAAAAAAGGGTAAAGGCAAGCGGCAATGCGCACTTTGCGATTACATCATCAATCGGTCTGGAAGAGGCGAGTGAGAGATCGGCTAGTTGTTACAACAACAACAGCAATGTAGCTT
>JBDNHP010000140.1:0-1798 GCA_041688765.1 Flavobacteriales bacterium | reverse complement strand
TGCTGCGGTTACTGGTCAAAACGCTGGTCAATGCGTAACTCCAAATACCGGCGGTTTTGGTGGTGGTGGAACAGGTGGAAACGGCGGCGGCGGCGGCGGTGGATACTCTGGTGGAGCAGGGGGGTCTAACAATGTGGGAGGTTGTTCATACACCGGTGGAATGGGTGGTGGTTCATTCAATTCCGGAGCAAATCAAATCAATGAGCAAGGCATTCGGTCTGGAAATGGATTGGTGATTATTTCTTATTCAAGCATTCCATTTTGCAATGCAGGCTGTACCGATCCATTGGCTTGTAACTACAACCCTGTCTTTACCATAGACGATGGATCTTGTACATATCCTGATGGTTGCATAGATCCGTCCGCCTGCAATTTTGATCCTTTTGCAACTTGCGATAACGGAACCTGTACTTTCCCAGGATGTAATGATAATGCAGCTTGTAACTATGATCCGAGCGCAGGATGCGATGACGGTTCCTGTATTTATATGGTTGACTGTGCCGGAGTTTGCGGCGGGAATTATATCGAAGATGACTGCGGTAATTGTTACGATCCAGGCTTGAGCATTGATGAAATTCAATTCAACTATTTAGGGCAAATTCAAACTTGGATGGTTCCAGTAGGTGTTTCTGAAATTACTATCGATGCTTATGGCGCTCAAGGTGGCGGTAACGGTGGATTAGGTGCGCATATTTCCGGTACCGTAAACGTAAATCCCGGTGATAATATTAAAATTTTAGTCGGACAAAAACCTAACTGTTGCGCATACAGCAATGGTGGTGGAGGCGGCGGCGGTTCTTTTGTAACCGATATTAATAACAATCCACTGCTAATTGCCGGTGGAGGCGGCGGTGCTTCGCTGGATGGTGCTACTGGCGGCCCGGGATTAACCACCGGAAATGGAGGAAGTGCATGTACCATCAATGGTGGCGCAAATGGAAATGGCGGTGGCTATGTGGCTGGTAACGGTGGTTGTGGCGATGGTGGATCCGGTGGTGGCGGATTACTCAGTAATGGAGGTGGAAACGCAGGAGGTGGAAGAGCTTTTGTTAATGGTGCTGCTGCGGTTACTGGTCAAAACGCTGGTCAATGCGTAACTCCAAATACCGGCGGTTTTGGTGGTGGTGGAACAGGTGGAAACGGCGGCGGCGGCGGCGGTGGATACTCCGGTGGAGCAGGGGGTTCTAACAATGTTGGAGGTTGTTCATACACTGGTGGATTGGGTGGTGGTTCATTCAATTCCGGAGCAAATCAAATCAATGAACAAGGCATTCATTCAGGAAATGGATTGGTGATCATTTCTTATGCTACTTCTCCTGTTTGCATAGAAGGCTGCACAGACCCTTTGGCATGCAACTATGATCCTGCAGCGCAACTTGATAATAATTCATGCACCTATCCTGATGGTTGCAATGATCCTACTGCTTGCAATTTTGATCAAGCGGCAACTTGTAACGATGGCTCTTGCACTTATCCCGGTTGCAATGATGCAGTTGCATGTAATTTCGATCCTGCGGCTGGTTGCGATGATAATTCATGTGCTTATGTGATAGATTGCGCTGGAATATGCGGTGGCACAAACATCGAAGATGCTTGCGGAAATTGCTTCGACCCCAATGCTCCTTCTGGAGATTTTCAATTTAATTATTCGGGTCAAATTCAAACTTGGATTGTTCCTTCCGGAGTTACTCAAATTACCATTGATGCTTATGGCGCTCAAGGTGGCGGTAACGGTGGACTAGGTGCGCATATTTCCGGTACCGTAAACGTAAATCCCGGTGATAATATTAAAATTTTA
>JBDNHP010000139.1:0-2256 GCA_041688765.1 Flavobacteriales bacterium | reverse complement strand
TACTGTGTCCCCAACTTCGTTCTACATTCTCTGATATAGGACTAATTCTACTGAACTTTCTAATATGATCAAGCATTGTTCTATAAGCTGTAGTGTAGAGGTAGGATTTTGCTTTTTCGGCTGAAACTTCTTCTACTTTGATCCAAAGTTTTTCAAAGGAATCCTGCACCACATCTTTAGCCTTTTCCGCATCCTTAATATGTTTAAGAATGAAGCGGTAAAGCCCATCAGCGTTTTGGTCCACGCAAGCGTTATAGTCGCCTACTTGCATTTGTTCATTTATTGTTCGGGTATATGACGCACATGCACAAGCTAAAGTTACAATTAATAATTTCTCTTTCTCCAACTATAGAATTGATTGTTGTGGGAGTAATAATTACCATCTCTTTTGGGGCCAGTCTAAAAACGAGAAAGCCCCGAAAAATTGCAGGCTTTCATCAAGCTATGGCCTGTTTCAAATAGCTAGTCAGGATTTGTAAGAAGCATGAAACAAGCACTTAAATTATACTGTTGAAACTCCAACTTGAACTGCCACGGTCCTGCCCCTTTCATTATTCCTATTTGATGCACAAAACGACACACAAACTTCCTACATCCTTCGCCAATCAAAACAAAAAGAAAGGGCCCCCCGCTATGCGGAAGGCCCTCTTTAAGCTATAACCTATTTATTCAAACCTGTATAACCTCATCGATTAACAGTAAGTTGGATCAATTGGGCGCGTACATCGTTTACTTCCACTAAAGTTGCAAGGTAGGCATTCACCTTTCCTGCCTTCATTAACTCAAGAGCTCTGCGCTTGAGCAAGTGGTAATTTTTCATCAGTTCGTTCATGGCATTAGGTGTTAAATGTTGTATAACGCTGATACCAATCACCGTGCCAAAACCCTAACTTAAAATCTTAAAGAAGTGTCAAATTGATTCAGTTGACTGATTATCAAGGCTTTTCATAGAAGTGCATTTCACGCACGTAACGCTCTACGGTTTCTGTTAAGAGGTACCTAACATCATGCCCTTCACGAATAGATTTCCGGATAAAACTTGCTGAAATACGCATAACTGGCGCGTCCATCATTCTATATCGAACATCCTTTAATAATGGAGACATTTCGCCTGTTTCCTGAGCCTCTTCTTCATCCTCAGTGTAAAGCCTGGGATACACTAAAATCTCGTGGGATCTTATTATTTCCTCAAAATTCTTCCATTTGGGAAGAGATCTCAGATTGTCTTCGCCCATTATCAAAACGAAATCAGCAGTTGGATATTTCTCGCGCAAATACGCCAAAGTATTCACAGTATATGAAGGCTTTGGAAGATCAAATTCTATGCTTGAGGCTTTTAGTCTGGGATTGTCTTCAACGGCAATACGCACTAGTTGCAAACGATGCACATCAGCTAAAAGCGTATGCCTTTGTTTCATGGGATTTTGAGGTGAAACAACCAACCATACCTCACCAAGTCCGGCGTGATCAGCCATGTAATTGGCAATTACCAAATGCCCCACGTGAATGGGGTTGAAAGTGCCAAAATAAAGTCCGATCTTCTTCATGCTCCTTTTAAAAAAGACTGAACTTTAGACACTGCCTCAATACATGCTTTGCCTAGATCTTCGTTGATAATAAGACAATCAAACGCTGAAGCAAACTCCAATTCCCTTGCGGCTTTTCCAATGCGTTTATCAAGGCTGGATTGGGTTTCTGTTTCTCTAAGGCTTAATCTGTTTCTAAGCGCTTCAATGCTTGGGGGTTGAATAAAAATCGAAAGCGCCTTTTCATTGAAATAAGCTTTCAAATCAAGCCCTCCAATAACATCCACGTCAAAAATTACCGTTTTTCCTTGTGCCCAAATTCTTTCAATTTCAGAGTGCAAAGTGCCATAATATGCTCCTTCGTACACTTCTTCCCATTCCAGAAACTCCCCCTTATCGGCCTTTTCCAAAAACTCATCAGTACTCACGAAATAATAGTCTTCCCCATGAATTTCATTTGGGCGCATACTTCTATTCGTAGCTGAGACAGAAAAGGCAAGATTTTTTACATTGTTAAGTAAATACTTAACAATGGTCGTTTTCCCCGCACCAGAAGGCGCAGAAACAATGATCGCTTTACCTTTTGAAATCTCAGAGTACATTCAAAACCTGCTCTTTAATTTTCTCGAGCTCATCTTTCATATAAACCACCATTCGCTGCATTTCGGCATCATTGGCTTTGGAACCTATCGTATTCACTTCTCTGCCAATTTCCTGACAGATGAATCCG
>JBDNHP010000138.1:0-1708 GCA_041688765.1 Flavobacteriales bacterium | reverse complement strand
GCACGAGGAAATAAAGTACGAACTATCGGGGCTCCAACTGGATAAAGAAATTATTTTGATGATCGAGTATAAAAATGAGCAACATCAATTGGCAATTCAGCCGGAAAAGCTCGAAACTCAGATTCATCCCTAAAATGTATAAACCAAAACCATATAACCATGAAGTTACGCTACTTTTTTTCTTCTATCATCCTATGTTCAGCAACACTTGTATTTGCTCAACCAGCAAATGACCTTTGTGAAAATGCTTCTGTAATTAACGTAGCTGCTGGACAAGCATTTTCGAATGTTGACGCAGGGCTTGATGGTCCTGAACACCCAACTGCTCCTTGTTTTTCATTTGGTGATGATCAAGTGAATAATGATGTGTGGTACTTCTATACTGCCGATTTCGACGGGTATTTGCTTTGGAGTACTTGTGATCTGGCAACTTTTGATACCCGCCTTGCTGTTTATGCCGCCAATTCTATATGTCCTCTTGTAGATGCTAATCTTTTGGCTTGCAATGATGATGGAGCCGGTTGTGCAGATTTCACCTCGCAACTCACTTTTCAGGTCAGTAACGGAAGTACTTATTTACTGCGTTTAGGTGGCTATGCTAATGGCGACATGGGCGAAGGAATTTTTGACCTCATTGAAACTACGCCTCCTCCTGTTCCTGATAATGACACTTGCGAAAATGCCACAAGCGTTGATATCATTTCAGAAGCGGATGCAAACAATAATTTAGGTTGGAATGAAGGCACAACCGCTGGATCTTTTCTTACCGGTGAAATTCCCGTTTGTGCGCAAAATGGCGCAGGTGAGTTTCAAGATGTTTGGTACGCTTTTAATTCAGGAGGTAATTCAAATCTTGAAATTCGAATCGAATCTCAAACTGATTTAGCTGAGTTTGGAATCGATATTTTTTCTGCTTGTGGAGTTCCTGTTTTAGATATCAATAACGCTGGTGAGTTTTATCAACAATGCTACTCCCAAGACGATCTCGATGTTTTCCTTTCAGGTATTATCGAAATTGGTGAAATGTTAGATGACACTGATTATCTCCTGCGAATCAGCTCGCAAATTACATACTACCCTGTTGGTGATTTTAGATTTCAATTGGTACAAACTAACGGAATTGGTATCGCTGAAAATGGCATCGCCAACGTAAGTATTTATCCAAATCCTTCTAATGGTGTTTTCCGAGTAAAATTCAATAAAAGCGATGTTCAATCAGCACAATTGCTAGATTTGAGCGGCCGCGTTGTTTTGGAAAATGCCGTGAATGTGCATTCAAATGTGGAATTCGTTCTGGATTGCAGCGCACTTTCAGCTGGAACGTATTTAGTACAATTACTTGATGCAAATGCCATTCCTGTTGGAATTGAGCGCATCATTATCGAATAATATTTCCTCATGATTTGTAAAGAAGGCGGTCTCATTTTGAGATGGCCTTTTTTATTTTCCCAAATCCAATTTCAAGCCGAGTGTGATATTTGATTAAGCAATTTCATGTTGTTGAAAGAGAAGATTCACTCAGAAATCTTGTTTTGTTGGAATGATTTTGTATTCGTTCTGAAGAATTCTCTGCATTCTGAGTTTTGCATTTATCTAGAAAAGAGAAGTTCAGCGAAGAATAATGAATCCTGAAAAATCCTGAAGTGCAACTTCCAATACTTTGACTTCGCTAACTTCGGCTTCTTGCGGTCCGCGATGACACCACTCT